>JAJXTJ010000229.1 GCA_021783895.1 Pseudomonadota bacterium
GCCGCCGGGCAAGAAAAACAGCTCGATCCACCTGCTCTCCGGCGGGGAGAAAGCCCTGACCGCGCTGGCGCTGACCTTTTCCCTGTTCCAGCTCAATCCGGCGCCGTTCTGCCTGCTCGACGAAGTGGACGCGCCGCTCGACGATTCCAACACCGAACGCTTTTGCGAGCTGGTGAAAAAAATGTCGCTGCAGACCCAATTTGTCTACATAAGCCATAATAAGATCACCATGGAAATGGCGGAGCAGTTGATCGGCGTCACCATGCAGGAAATGGGCGTGTCGCGCGTGGTAGCGGTGGACATCGAGGAGGCGATGCGGATGAAGGATGAAATGCCGGCTTGAGTTATAATTTGCGCAACAATAGCCCGATGCGGATGCGTTTACTGCATAGGGCGCAGATGCGGTTCAATAGCTTTTATAGAATAACGGAAATCTTATGAGCGAATTGCAAATCAGTTTGCTGGCGATCGGTCTCCTGATCGTTGCCGGCGTGTATGGTTTTAACCGTTTCCAGGAAAGGAAGTATCGGCGCATTGCCGAGAAGGCCTTCCCCGCCAGGCATGAAGACGTGTTGTTTGATAGCGGCATTGATACTCTTCCCGACACGCTTCCAGATGCGTACAAAATTGACGCTTTTCGCAATGAGTCGCGGATCGAGCCAGTCGTTTCGGCGCCGCAGGATAGAATGCCTGTGGAGGCGGCAGCGGAAGAAATTATTGAGGAAATCGAACCCATCCTCGCGTTTGAATCGCAGCCGAAAGAGGGGGTAAAGCCGCCTCTCGTCGCTCAGCACGAAGACAAGCCGACCATGTCACAGGATGAAAGCATCAATTACCGGGTTCAGCTTCATACGGGCGAACCGGTTGGAGCAGCAGCTCTTATTGAGGCGATACGGCGCCAGGGGGATTTCGGTAAGCGCGTGCGCTGGATCGGAATGAATTCACTGACCGGAGGATGGGAAGAAGTCGGGCAGGGGAGTGCCGGGGAATATCTCAATATTGCCGCAACATTGCAGTTGGCGGATCGCTCCGGGCCGGTTTCCAATTCGGATCTGGCGGCTTTTTGCAGCCAGGTACAGATTATTGCTGACGAGCTGGTGGCGGTCGTCGAATTCCCGAAATGGCAGCCCGCACTGGCGCTTGCTGCTACGCTTGACCAGTTCTGTGCCGATGTCGACGTGTTGATCGGCGCGAATGTCATCACTCTGAACGGCGTAGCTTTCGCCGCCACCAAGGTGCGGGCCATGGCCGAAGCGGCTGGAATGAAATTGCAACCGGACGGTGCATTCCACTTTTTCAACGACGAGGGAGCGGATTTATTCTCGTTGGCCAATCTGGATCCGCCACCGTTCTCAGCGGAAAATATTCGCCAGCTCAGCACCCACGGCGTTACCTTTCTGTTCGATGTGCCCAGGGTTGCCGACGGGGTACGCGTATTCAACCAGATGCTGATGGTGGCCAGGCAGATGGCCTCTTCGCTGGGTGGGCAGGTGGTGGATGATAACCGCCGACCGTTGAGCGATGCCGGAATCGCCCGGATCAAGCAGCAACTTGCCGACATTTACGCCAGGATGGAGGCGCAGCAGATCAAGAGCGGCAGCGCCCGCGCGCTAAGGCTGTTCTCCTAAATGCTTGTTCCGCCGGACGTCGTCGCCCGCGCCCGCTTCCTGCGCGAGGAAATCGAGCGGAACAACTATCCTTATTACGTTCTGGATAAGCCAGAAATTCCGGATGCCGAGTATGATAAGCTGTTCCGCGAACTGGAGAGGCTGGAGGCGGAATATCCGCTGCTCGCCACGCCCGATTCCCCCACCCGGCGCGTTGGCGCGGCGCCCCTCGCCGAATTTTCCCAGCTTACCCACCGGTTGCCCATGCTTTCCCTCAATAATGCGTTCGAGGACGAGGAAGTGGCGGCGTTTGACCGGCGCGTGCGCGAGGGTCTCGGCGTCGAAGTGGTGGAATACGCGGTAGACCCCAAATTCGACGGCTTGGCGATCAGCCTGATCTATGAGAACGGACTATTGATTCAAGGTGCGACGCGGGGCGATGGCTATACCGGCGAGGAGGTGACCACCAATTTGCGGACGATCAAGGCCATTCCGCTGCGGCTCCATACGGCGAACCCGCCTCAACGGCTTGAAGTGCGCGGCGAGGTGCTGATACTCAAGACGGACTTCGAAAAACTCAACCGTCAGCAGCGGGATAAGGGAGAAAAGGAATTCGCCAACCCGCGCAACGCCGCCGCCGGTTCACTGCGCCAGCTCGACCCGCGCATTACCGCCACGCGCCCGCTGACCTTCTTTGCCTATGGCTTGGGGAGTGTCGAGGGGGTGAATTTGCCGCGCAAGTTAAGCGCCGTCATGGATTACCTGGAAAGCCTGAGAGTGCCGGTATGCCGTGAACGCAGGGTGGTACAGGGGGTTACAGGGCTGCTGGACTATTACCGCATGATCGGCGCCCGGCGTGACGGTCTGCCCTACGATATCGACGGCGTGGTGTACAAGGTCAACGACCTGGATAGCCAGGAACGGTTGGGGTACGTCGCGCGCGCGCCGCGCTTCGCCATTGCCCACAAATTCCCGGCGCAGGAGGCGATGACCGAACTGCTGGGGATCGACGTGCAGGTCGGGCGGACCGGTGCGTTGACCCCGGTGGCGCGCTTGAAGCCGGTTTTTGTTGGCGGGGCGACGGTGTCCAACGCCACTCTGCACAACGAGGATGAAATTCGCCGCAAGGATGTGCGCCTTGGCGACACTGTGATTGTGCGGCGCGCCGGTGATGTTATCCCTGAGGTGGTGGGAGTGGTGCAGGCAAAGCGCCATTCCGGGGCGCAGGAATTCAATCTGCTGGAACAATACCCGGTGTGCCCGGTGTGCGGCTCCCATGTCATCCGTCTGCCGGATGAGGCGGCGGCGCGTTGCAGCGGAGGTCTGTTCTGCCCTGCGCAACGCAAACAGGCGATCCTCCACTTCGCCAGCCGCCGCGCCATGGACATTGAGGGCATGGGCGACAAGCTGGTGGACCAACTGGTGGACAAGGAACTGATTCATACTCCGGCTGACCTGTATAAACTGGGCATGAATACCTTGGCCAATCTCGATCGCATGGCGGAAAAATCCGCGAGCAATACGCTGGCGGCGATCGAAGCGAGTAAGAAAACCACGTTGGCGCGGTTTATTTTCGCGCTGGGCATTCGTAACGTGGGCGAAGCTACAGCCAAGGATCTGGCGCGCTATTTTGGCGGCTTCGACGCTCTGATGGCGGCAGACGAGGGTGCGCTGCAGCAGGTGCCGGATGTGGGTCCGGTGGTGGCGCTGAGCATAGCCCAGTTTTTTTCCGAGCCGCATAACCGCGAGGTGATCGCCCAGCTTATCGCCGCCGGTGTGCATTGGGAAGAGGGTGCCGGGTCGCCTATCAGCACCAGCCCGATCAGCGGGAAAACCTTTGTATTGACCGGAACTTTGCCGAGCTTGACACGAGATGAAGCCAGGGAAAGAATCGAGGCTTTGGGCGGCAAGGTGAGCGGCAGCGTGTCGAAGAAGACCAATTATGTGGTGGCCGGCGCAGAGGCAGGCAGCAAGCTCGTCAAGGCGCAGGAGTTGGGTGTTGCGGTATTGGACGAAGCCGGATTGATGGATTTACTGGAAGAGATAACATGACAAAAATAACCAAGGCGGTTTTTCCGGTGGCGGGCATGGGTACGCGCTTCCTGCCTGCAACCAAGGCCAGCCCGAAGGAAATGCTGCCGATCGTGGACAAGCCGCTGATTCAGTATGCGGTGGAAGAAG
>JAJXTJ010000230.1 GCA_021783895.1 Pseudomonadota bacterium
CAATGAAATCCTGATAGTGCGTCAGTCCATTGCGAGCATCTGGCCGGTCGAACGCACCATGATTTCTTTGCGCGATTAAACGGCAGAGGCTCAATTTGACGACAAATTGCTTCCTGACGCCCCGACGGCAGCATAGCCAACGCCAGAATAGCTATTGGTAAAGTTTTTGACAGCGTAAAGATTTTCAGTCGTTGCGGGCGTGGATGTTTGGAGCTGCCATGTCAGGCCATCCAAGCTGGTAAAGATGGCGCCGCTGTCGCCGACCGCAACGAATTGCTTGCCGAAGGTGACCGCATTCATGGCCTTGTTTGCAGGAATCGGGAACGAAGGCTGTAATGTCCATGTCGTCCCATCAGCGCTGGTGACCAGCGTTCCGGCTGCGCCAACTGCGACGAAGGTGCCTGCTCCATTGACAACACCGTAGGCGACACCTTTCAAATCATTTGGCGTATTAGAGGTAACGGAAGTCCAGGTAACGCCGTCGCTGCTGGTTAGCACCGTACCTTGTGCGCCGACGGCAACAAATTCGCTTCCTCCGTAAGTCACGCCATACAAGGCGTTTGACGTTGGCGAGCTTGCCGTAACCCAGGTTGCGCCGCCGTCACTGTAGATGATCGTGCCATTCGCGCCCACCGCCACATATCGACCGGCGCCATTGGTGGCCAGCGCGTTGAGATCGTTTGCGGTTCCGCTGGTCTGCGCTGTCCAGGTCACCGCATCGGAACTGAGCAGTATCACGCCGCCTGCGCCCGCTGCCAGATAACTGCCGCCGTAGGTTACGGCTTTCAGATTGGCGGCGGGGAGTGGGTTAGTCACGCTCGCCCAGGTCGCCCAGGTGGTCCAGCCGGTCGAATTGACGGTGCTCGAGAACATCGCGCCATTGTCTCCGACAGCGACGAAAATCGTCCCGTTCTGGACGACACCGCGCAGGGTATTCGTGTCGGTCGAGCTGTTCGGAATCCACGAACTTCCGGCGATTCGCGGCACCGCCGAAACCACAGGGGTGGGCGAACCCCCCGGACCACCGTTAGTTCTTGCGTTCATCAGAAAAGAATAAGTGACGCCGTTAACCAGGCTAGACACGACAAAAGGCGAGCCCACATTCGTATTCGTCATGCATCCTGAAACGGAGGCGCAGCTATTTGGATCGAAGGATGCGCCGTTCGTGGTCGCGTGATACAACCAATAGTCCACGCCGGAGGACATGGCCCATGAAACGGTGACATATCCGTCTCCGGGGACGAGGGTAAGGCCGCCGGCGGGCGGGGACGCGGAACTCCCGCCGCCGCAACCCCCCAAGATCAGGATGGCCAGAAATCCTGCAGCGCCCGATAATAGTCTTTTCATTTTAATGCCTTATGTTGGAATGGAAGTTTGTGATAGAAATAATTGTATCACGTGACTTGACCGGTCTCCATTCAACCAGTCTGGTGTATCTGGAATATGTTTGTTTTGTATCGTTTTGTGTCCGTTTTGCCGAAATTCGCATTGCTTTGCCAGCCTGCGCCGGGTATTTTAGGGAAAAGTGCGTTATGGCTGCTATATTTTAGAGGCGTAGTCGCATGTCCAACTTTGATGGCAGGGAGGAATAAGATGAACGATATCGCGAAACTGTTGGGGAACGAAGCGGAAAGCTTGCTGAGCTACCAATGCAAGGGTATTCCGAGGGAAATGCTGCACTTGCCCGGGCCGGACTACGTTGACCGTGTGGTGGCGCAGAAAGACGTCAGGCCCGGCGTGCTGCGCGCCCTGCAAACCCTGTTCGGTCATGGCCGGCTGGCCGGGACGGGTTATATGTCCATCCTGCCGGTGGACCAGGGGGTGGAACATTCCGGCGGCGCTTCCTTTGCCCCCAACCCGATCTACTTCGACCCGGAAAACATCGTCAGGCTGGCCATCGAAGGCGGTTGCAACGCGGTGGCTTCGACCTTGGGCGTGCTGGGTTCGGTGGCGCGCCGTTATGCGCACAAGATCCCGTTCATCGTCAAAATCAACCACAACGAAATGCTGACCTATCCGGAAATCTACGACCAGACCCTGTTCGCCAGCGTCGATCAGGCGTTCGACATGGGCGCGGTGGCGGTGGGCGCAACGGTGTATTACGGCTCGCCCGAATCGCGCCGTCAGATCATCGAGATTTCCGAGGCCTTCGCCCACGCCCACGAGCTTGGCATGGCGACGGTGCTATGGGCCTATTTACGCAATCCCGGCTTCAAGAAGGACGGCGTAGATTTCCATACCAGCGCCGACTTGACCGGCCAGGCCAACCATCTCGCCGCCACCATCGAGGCCGACATCATCAAGCAGAAGCAGGCCGAGAACAACGGCGGCTACACCGCGATCAAGTTCGGCAAGACCCATCCCAAGGTGTATTCGGAGCTGACCAGCGACCACCCCATCGACCTGGTGCGTTACCAGGTGGCGAACTGCTACATGGGGCGGGCGGGCATGATCAACTCCGGCGGCGCCTCGGGTGAGAACGATCTGGGCCAGGCGGTGCGCACTGCGGTGATCAACAAGCGCGCCGGCGGCATGGGGCTGATCTCCGGCCGTAAGGCATTCCAGAAGCCGATGCAGGACGGCATCATCCTGCTCAACGCGATCCAGGATGTGTATCTGGCAAAGGATGTGACGATTGCGTAAAAAAATGCGTAACGGCTGAGGTGTGCCGTCAGCCGGTGATCCCCAGTTCTTTCGGGTATGGCCTGCTAGGGTACTGGAAGCCGACCGGTCCGTCCGGCTCGGCATGGACGAACTGGTGGACGAACGGGTCGGTGGAGGCGAGCAATTCTGCCGCCTCTCCCTCGGCCACCACCACGCCATCATTGATGAAGTAGACGTAGTCGACGACCTTCAGGGATTCCGATACGTCGTAGGTCACCACCACCGAGGTCACGCCCAGCGCATCGTTCAGGCGCCGGATCAGGTTTGCGATGGTGTTGAGCGAGATCGGATCGAGGCCGGCGAAGGGTTCGTCGTAGATAATCAACATGGGGTCCAGAGCGATTGCGCGAGCCAGAGCCACACGTCGCTCCATGCCGCCCGACAGTTCGCTCGGCATCAGGGCGTGGGCGCCGCGCAGACCGACTGCGTTGAGTTTCATCAACACCAGATCGCGGATCACCCCCTCCGGGAGGTCGGTGTGTTCGCGCATCGGGAACGCGATATTGTCGAAAACCGACAGATCGCTGAATAGCCCGCTCACCTGGAACATCATGCCCATTTCACGGCGCATGGCATAGAGGTCGTCATTGTCGAGTTTGTGGATGACCTTGCCGTCAACCTTGACGCTGCCGCGCGATGGCTTGAGCTGTCCGCCGACATGGCGAAGCAGGGTGGATTTGCCGCATCCGCTTACCCCCAGAATGGCGACGATTTTCCCGCGTGGAATGGTGAGGTTGATGCCTTTAAGTATCTTCCGTTTGCCATACGCGAAGTGGAGATTGCTGATCTCGACCAGGTTTTCCGGGGATTGCTTCAAAGCTTTCGTCTCCTTGTGGGTAGGGGAATAACTTAAGCGATGGAGAAGATGCGGTCGCCGTGAAGTCGAACCGGCTGGATTCTGACTTTATTGCTGCGTTTCAAAGCGGCATGATCCAGGAACACCAGTCGCCGATATCCTGCGCCAGCGAGATTCGCCGAGAGAAGAGGGCGACCGAGGAGGCCGCCCTCATGAATTGCTTTAATCTCTTCGGGTTCAATTCCCCGCCCACTTGGGGCGAAGGCTGGCTGAAAGCCAGCAGCTTGAAGAGCGTAGTTAATACCCCGTGGCTTGCCGCGGGGTGC
>JAJXTJ010000231.1:0-3486 GCA_021783895.1 Pseudomonadota bacterium
GGCAGTCACTGCTGCCCACGCGTGTGGCGAAAAGCAGCTCGTCCACCAGCTCGTGCGGCAAACCCCCCGGGTCGGAAGCAACCGCGAGCGGTTCCGCGCCTGCGAGCCACGGGTAAGGATTGGGGCGAAAACCCGCAACGATCACCCGCCCGGTGAGACCATGCTCTTTTATCAAGTTTTCCAGAGCCTCGGAAGACGGGGTGAGCAAGACCAAATGGTAAGGCAGAGCAGCCTCTTTCCACGCTTGCAGCAAGAGATCATGCCGTTTTTGCGGCATGAAGCGGCCAACATGGATGACATAAGGCTCGCCAGGTAGATCGGGTTCTGCTGCTGCGGCTAACTGTCGAATGTGTTCAATATCGAATGGATTGTAGATGCGCCGAATGTCCGCAGTGGGCAGCCCCAGGGTGTCTCGCAAGTCGGCGGTCACCCCGTCCGATACGGCAATCAGCCTGTGCTGGTCATACAGGCGGCGATAGCGCTGATGCCGCCGCGCAGCCTTGTTGGGGCTGCGCCTGGCCAGCATGGCAATCTCTGCGGACAGGTTGTTGGCAATCCGGAAACACACGTTGGGCAAGCGCGTCAGCGTTACCACTTCGTCGGCGAAGGGCAGGGTGGAGACAATCAAATTGAAAGGGCCTGCCGCAATCAGTTGCCGCTTCAAGCGCCACGCCAGCCAGTGCTTTCCCAGCCAGCCCTTGCGGGCGCTTGTGCTTAGAGCATGCACTGCCACCCCTTCCGGGACGGCGTGCTCGATGCGTTTTTCCAGCAGCCAGACCTGCGCCGTGTGGCCGCGAGAAGCCAGCAAAGACGCGAGATTCAGCATGGCTTTTTCGGCTCCGCCGCCGCGCAGGTTGGTCGTGACAAAGGCGAACTTCAAACCGGCCTCGCAACCGGCGTAGCTGTGTCTGGGCAACTTGAGGCCAGGGCTTGTTGCACCTGCGACCAGACCATATCGACCGACACTTCCGCCATCGACGTTTCCGGTCCGCACGCTTCGGCAACGCGGGGGTGATCCACTGTGCGCAGACAGGGGGGATCCAGCGGCGCCAGCATCCGGCTTGGCGAATAGGGGTGGTAAAGCACAACCATCGGTCGGTGTAACGCCCCCATGATGTGCGTCGGGCCGGTATCCACCCCGATGTAGAGGTCCAGTCGCCCCATCAGCGCAGCGGTCTGGCGCAAACTCAGTCTACCGGCATAGTGCGTGGAACACCCGGCAAGGTGGGCATGCAGGAATTGGGTGCGTTCCTTTTCAAGCGAGCCGCCGAAGATCAGAAAATGCGTATTCGGGTAGCTTTGCCGGATGCGGTCGCACAGCTCGGCAAAGCGCGCTATCGGCCAGTCCCGGTAGCCTTTGGTGGGAAAACTGGCGACTTGCAGGCCGATCAGCGGAGTCGGAAGAATACCCGTTTTAGCCAGTTGATCCTGGAGCTCGTCCATGGCCCAGGCAGCTTCTTCAGAGGTAATTTGATAGGAAAGATGGCGCCCGGTTAGTGGGATTCCAAGCCCTTCCACCAGGGCGTATTGCATGAGAACGGCATGGCGGCTTTGGAATGCAGGTTCATCGGCGGCATGAAAGAGGCGGGAATCCACGATCGTATCTCCCTGGCGGAAGGCTACAACTCGGTGCGCTACTCGCTGGGCATATTCCACCAGGGGCAGGTCATGACCGAACACGAAGGCGATGTCGTAGCGCTTCCCCGGCCAGCGACCGCGGAACAGGGCAGAGCGCTTGGTGATGGACCCAACCCGGCGTATGAAAGGCAGATTTTGCAGAATTTCGACCCGTTTGGGATGACCAAGACAGGTGAGCTCGGCTTGCGGAAAGGCCATAGCGATGGCGCGGATGGTCGGGGTGGATAACAGGGTATCGCCTATGCGGGATACCTGAATAATCAGAATTGAGGCTAGCCCACTAAGCGAGGGGAGTTGCGGTGATGTCATGCTCTGTGGCGGTGCAGCAGGCGATGGATCAGGCCATCCCAGATGGCGCGGGCCAGCGCCAGGCGGTAGTTGCGCTTGGGATTGTAGGGAATGCATGCGAGCGAAAAACCGTAACCTGCGGCAGGAGGGCCGTTCTCGAAGCGATTTGCGGGGGGGATATCGTTTTTTGCTATTTCATCCAGCCCATGGGTCACGGCAGCGATAACGGGTTCGTCACTGTAGACGGTTTCCGGAAAACAGGCTTCGAGGAGGCGTCGCTCAGGCGAGTTGTAGCCCGTATCATGAACGAAAACCATGGGCAGTTTGCCCGTGGCAAGCAGGCGGATGGCAAAACGTATCCCTCTATGGCCTTTAGGCCCGTCGATCAGGGCCACGTCGCCGGTTTTTGCCAGGGCGGGTAACAGGGCGGTGGCATCGCCGAACAATTGTTGTACATGGGTATAATTGTCGAGGCGTGCGGTGGCCACGGCTACATCAGGCGATTTTTTTCCATACTCGACGCTGATGATGTCGAGTTCAGGAAAGCAACGGGCCAGCACCAGCGTGCTTTGTCCGCGTGCACGGCCCGATTCCAGAATGCGGCGGGGATAGGCCATTCGGGCGCAGACCAAAAAGAAGAGCATTTCCGAGTAAAGGATGCCCTTGCGTTCGTAGGGCACGCCCTCAATACAAATCCGGAACGCATCCAACTGGCGTTTCGCGATAGCGGCGATATCCTCGGGGTTAATGGAAATCACTTTTTTGCCCTTTTTTCTGCCAGCGCAACATGAAAAATGGCTTCCATGCCGTCCAGCATATGTTCGAATCCGAAACGGTTAACAGCTTCCTGTCGTGCCTGAGCGCCAAGACGGGCGCGCAGGCCTGGGTCTGCCAGTAAACGGGTAATGGCTTCGGCCAGCGCCTGCGAGTCCTTGGAAGGTACGATTAGTCCGGTGCTGCCGTCCGTTATGGCTTCGGTAATGGCGCCGACCGGCGTGCTGACCACAGGCAGGCCGGTCAGCATGGCTTGCAGCACTGCCTGCGGAACGCCTTCGTTAGCATAGGACGGAAGGCAAAAAACATCGAGCGCTTTCAGCCAGTCCTCCGGACGTTCTTGCTGGCCAACGAGGCGTACACGGTTGGTGAGATTGAGTTCGGTGATTTTGTCTTCGATGACGTTGCGCATGGGGCCGTCGCCGACGATGAGGAGAGTCAGGTCGGGATGGTGTTTGGCCAGTGTGGCAAAGGCATCGAGCAGATAGAGATGGCCTTTCCAGCTGCGTAGCGTGGCGACAATGCCAAGATAATGAGCTGCCGGCTCCAGCCCGAGGGCAAGGCGGGCGGACGTCTTGTCGCCGGGAGCAAAGCGACCGGCATCGATGCCGGTCGGCACGGAAGTAATCTGTTCCGCCGGAAACCGGTTATGGTGAATCAGCGTTTGGCGCAGTCGCTCGCCCGTGGTGGCAACGTGGCGAACGGCGCGGGTGTATAGCCAGCGGCTGGCGCGGTTGGACGGAATCGGCGCCGAAATATGGCGGGTGCGCACGATGGCAGGCGCCT
>JAJXTJ010000231.1:3496-3781 GCA_021783895.1 Pseudomonadota bacterium
ACGATGTCGACAGGATTGGCGATCAGCCAGCGACGCAGGGCAAAAACCCCCTTCAGGTTTTTACGTCCGATCGGCAAGGCGATGACTGGAATCTGGCGCCGTCCGGCCTCATTCAGCAGACGCGATTCGGGGGGGCACAGCACCACCACCTGATGACCGCGGGCGATCATGCCACGGGATTCCTCCAGGATGCGAATTTCCTGGCCGCCCCAGCCGCATGACGCTTCGGTATGGACGATTTTCATGTCAGCTTGATGTTTCTTCGGCAAACTGGATACGATAAAG
>JAJXTJ010000232.1 GCA_021783895.1 Pseudomonadota bacterium
ACAAGGAAATCGTCAACAAGACCCTGCTCGAACTGGCGCTGGAACAAACCTTCCATGAAAGCCATGCTGCGGAACCGTATCCGCTGGATGGAATCGACGTGATGATCAGCGGCGGCGCGGGCCAGGGGTTGATACGGCGCCTGAACAACATGGGCATCCAGGGTTTGGTGACCCATGAAACCGATCCCGACGCGGCCGTGGCCGCTTTTTTGAGCGTGCTACAGCTAAAGGTTTTTTTGATTATCTTTCTATGGCGCTCCCCATTGTTGCAGTGTTGGCTTAATGACATACAGGGCGAGGGGTCTACCCGCCGTTCAGCTCGGAGCATTACTCGCTGGCTCTAATGGCCGGATGGCACAGAACCGCCCCTCAGCTCTGCCCTGGAATTGATTTCTTTTGCGCCCTTTGCGGGGTAAGTATTTGTAGTTGCTAAACCGCTTCTTCCAGCGCCATCTCCAGCTCCAGCCAGCTTTCTTCCAGTTCCGCAGCCTTGGTTTCCAGGCTCTCGCGTCGGGCATTCAGATTTCCGATTTCATTGCCGCTACATTCGGCATAGGTGGCCGGGTCGGCCAGCTGGCGGTTGATTTCGGTGAGCGCCGCCTGGACGGTTGCAAGCTCGGCTTCGAGCTTGGTCTGCCTGGATTGAAGTGCCTTCCTCTTCGGCTTGGGCGCGGCTTCCTGGCGGGGTTTCTCCGGCGCTGCCACCGTCTCGCGCGGGCGGCGGGTTTCGATCCAGTTTTTGTAGTCCTCCAGGTCGCCGTCAAACAGCTTGGCTTCGCCGTCGGCAATCAGCCACAACTCGTCGGCCACGGCGCGGATCAGGCTGCGGTCGTGGGAAACCAGCATCACCGCGCCGGTGTATTCTTCCAGCGCCAGGGTGAGGGCGTCGCGCATGTCCAGATCGAGATGGTTGGTGGGCTCGTCGAGCAGCAGCAGATGCGGTTTTTGCCAGGCCAGCAGGGCGAGCGCCAGACGGCTTTTCTCGCCGCCGGAAAAACTTGCCACCGGACGATCCTCGCTGTCTCCGGCCAAGCCGAAACGGCCGAGGAAGGTGCGTAGCGCCTGCGTGGTTTCCTTGGGCGCCAGCCGTTCCATGTGCTTTAGCGGCGTGGCTGCGCTGTCCAGATTTTCAAGTTGATGCTGGGCGAAGTAGCCGATGCGGATGTCAGGGGTGATTTCCAGCTTGCCCGAGGTGGGCTTGAGTTCGCCCACCAGCAACTTGATCAGGGTGGATTTGCCGGCGCCGTTCGGCCCGAGCAGGGCGATACGCGCACCGGCGCGCAGCGTCAGGTCGACGTTCCGGAACAGGGTCTTGTCGCCATAGGAGAAGCCCATTTTTTCCGTGCGCAGCAACAGGTCTGGGCTGCGCTCCGGCGCCTCGATTTCCAGCTCGAAATGGCCGTCGGTGACATGCGCCGGAGCGATGCGCGTGAGCCGCTCCAGCGCCTTGACGCGGCTTTGCGCCTGCTTGGCCTTGGCGGCGCTGGCGCGGAAGCGGCGGACGAAATCCTCGAGATGGGCGATCTTCGCCTGTTGCGTCTGGAAAGCCTGGTTCTGCTGGGCGATTCTTTCGGCGCGGGCGCGCTCGAAGTCATCGTAGTCGCCGGCGTAGCTGTCGATGGTGCAATCGTGGACGTGGGCGATGCGGTTGACGGAGGCGTTGAGAAATTCCCTGTCGTGCGAGACCAGCAGAATGCTGCCGGGGTAGCGCGCCAGGTACTGTTCGAGCCAGAGGATGGCTTCGAGGTCCAGATGGTTGGTGGGCTCGTCGAGCAGCAGCAAATCGGCTCGATGCATCAGCGCACGGGCAAGGTTGAGGCGCATGCGCCAGCCGCCGGAGAAGCTTGTGACCGGGCGTTCCAAGGTGTCGTTGGCGAAGCCCAGCCCATTCAGGAGCTGTGCGGCGCGGGCCTTGGCGGCATAGCCGTCGATGGCCTCGAAGCGGTGCTGCGCGTCGAACCAGGCGGCGTCATGCTGTTCTCGCGCCAGGACTTTTTCCAGCTGGCGCAGCTGGACGTCGCCGTCGAGCACGAATTCCAGCGCTGGCTGCGTGGAATTGGCGATCTCCTGTTCGACAAAGGCCAGCGTCTTGCCGGCTTGCAGGGAGACTTCGCCGCTGTCGGGTATGATTTCGCCGCGAATCAGGCGGAACAGGGTGGATTTGCCGCAGCCGTTCTTGCCTACCAGGCCGATGCGCTGATTGGCGAAGGCCTGCAAATTCGCTTGCTGGAACAAAGGCGTGCCGCCCTGCAAATAGGTCATGTTCTGGATGTTGAGCATGGCGCCATGATACCAGATGGTTTCATCGGCTTACCTTGAAAAACCAACGTTGTTCCCTATATTGAAGTCAGCGGCAAGAAATTTGCCGATTTTTCATGGACTTTGATCAAGGAGAACGATGATGGCGAACATTACCCGTTACGACCCGTTTGAAGTGGCTTTAGATCCATTCGACGATATCTTCCGGGGCTTTCTGCGCCCGGTGCGCTTCGAGGGGCAGCCCCAGCCGATGCAGATCAAGATGGACGTGAAGGAAGACGAGAAAAATTATAATGTCCATGCCGAGATTCCTGGCGTGAAGAAGGAGGACATTCACGTTACCATTGAGGGCAACCAGGTCAGCATCAGCGCCGAGGTGAAGAAGGAAAAAGAAGAAAAGGAAGGCGAGAAAGTGCTGCGCAGCGAACGCTATTATGGCAAGGTGTACCGCAGCTTCACCCTTGGCCAGGATGTGGACGATGCCAAGGCAATCGCCAAGTACGAGGGGGGTGTACTTAACCTGACCCTGCCGAAGAAGGCCACTTCCAGCGCGAAGAAACTGGCCGTCCAGTAATTCCGGTAATCCTTGAAAAAGGCGGCCCTGTGCCGCCTTTTTTGTTTGAGCTAAAATAGGCCGATTAACCCGAGGCGAAAGATTCCAACCATGCCACTGAGCGCATCCACCGCAAAAGAAAAAGCCGCCATCCTTTCCGAGGCGCTACCCTACATCCAGCGCTTCCACGGCAAGACCATCGTGATCAAGTACGGCGGCAACGCCATGACCGACGAGAAGCTGAAGCAAGGCTTCGCCCGCGACGTGGTGCTGCTCAAACTGGTCGGCCTGAGCCCGGTGATCGTCCACGGTGGAGGGCCGCAGATCAACGACCTGTTGAGGCGGGTCGGCAAGGAAGGCGTCTTCGTCCAGGGCATGCGCGTCACCGACCGGGAGACCATGGAAATCGTCGAGATGGTGCTGGGCGGTCTGGTCAACAAGGATATCGTCAACCTGATCAACCATCATGGCGGCCGGGCGGTGGGGCTGACCGGCAAGGACGGCGAGTTCATCCAGGCAAGGAAGCTGATGATCAAGCACGCCGAGAAAGCGGGCGAATATATCGACATCGGCCAGGTCGGCGAAGTGGTGAGCATCGACCCTGAACTGGTGGCGCTGCTGTATTCGCACGACTTCATCCCGGTGATCGCGCCGATCGGCGTGGGCGAGCAGGGGGAATCCTACAACATCAACGCCGACCTGGTGGCGGGCAAGCTGGCGGAAACGCTCAAGGCCGAGAAGCTGATCCTGCTCACCAACACCGCCGGCGTGCTCGACAAGGAAGGCAATCTGCTTACCGGCCTGACGGCCGCCAGGGTGGACGAGCTGATTGCCGATGGCACCATCAGCGGCGGTATGATCCCGAAAATTTCCATGGCTCTGGAGGCGGTGAAGAACGGCGTCAAGACCAGCCACATCATCGACGGTCGGGTGGCGCACGCATTGCTGCTGGAGGTTCTCAC
>JAJXTJ010000233.1 GCA_021783895.1 Pseudomonadota bacterium
CCCCGATGATGTCCACGATCTTCTTCGACGATTCGTTGATCGAGCTCATCGTGCCCACCACCTCGCCCACCACCTTGCCGCCCTTCACCGCCACTTCCGAAGCGCTCGCCGCCAGCTGATTCGCCTGTTTCGCGTTCTCCGCGTTCTGCTTCACCGTGGAAGTCAGCTCTTCCATCGAGGAGGCCGTCTCCTCCAGCGAGCTCGCCTGCTCCTCGGTCCTCTGCGACAGGTCGGCGTTGCCTGCGGCGATTTCCTTGCCCGCCGTGCTGATCGAATCGGTACCCTGTTTGATTTCACCCACGATCTGAGTCAGCTTTTCCACCATGCCTTTCATGGCGGCTAACAGGCTCGTAGTGTCGCCATTGGCCAAGGGAATGGTGGTGGATAAGTCGCCGGTAGCGATCTTGCCGACCAATTCGGTGGCAAACGCCGGTTCTCCCCCCAATTGCCGCGATACGCTTCTCGATACGCCTACGGCGATGGCGGCGGCCAGAATGATTGCCACGAACAGGGTTCCGATGGAGATACCCAGCATCTTGTAAAAGCGCGCGTCTGCCTGTTCGGCATCGCGGTTTCCGATATCGCGTTCCAGCGCTACCAGCTTTTCGGCGAGGGCACTGACAGCTTTGAAGTTGTCATCGGCCGTTTGCATGGCCACGACGCCGGCATTTCGGTCAGCCGAGGCCATATCGAGTGCGGCCAGGACGGATTTCTTGTATTTGTCGATGTTCGCGACCAGCTGCTTGGCGATGCCGGCCTCTTCCTTTCCCGCGTGCGATGTCCATCCGGAAAACTTGCCGACAACGGCGTCGAAATTCGACAGCATTGTCTTGGTCTCCTGATTGGTGAACTTCTCGCCGTTGA
Organism: Pseudomonadota bacterium; assembly: GCA_021783895.1. The sequence goes on from JAJXTJ010000233.1 coordinate 865, forward strand.
TATCACCCCACGTCAGGATGCGGTAGGCACTGGCCTGCATCGCCAGGACGCCGGCATGCAGTTCCTCCGCCATCGTGGCATCGACGAACCGCCCATCGACCAGGCTTTGCATGGCCTGACGCTGCGAACTGCTTGTCCAATAGCTCACGCCGCCCAGAAAGAGCATGAGGCCAATGGTAACCAATGGCGCCAACAGTATTCTGTGGAAAAGTTTCACGCTATTCTTCCCGACCTGTGTTGAGAATGGCGCTGGTGCGCTGCATACTTCTCGCAACCACCGGCGCCGTATCGCCCATCGGCTACTTGTAGATTCCGCAGCCCAGGAAGATGTCGCCGGTCCTTTCGATATAGCTCGATTTCGCCTCGATCTTCTTGGATACCGGGTTAGTCCAGCGGTAGTCCACCCACCCCGTTCCGGTGGCGCTCTTGGCGGTTGCGACGAAATCCTTGGTAAAAGTCTTTCCGTCCGCGTCCTTTACCTCAAGCATGTTCTTGCCGATGAGCTTGGGGTTCATCGGATGCGCAATGATGGTGCCATCCATGCTGTATGCGAATACATAGAGCGGCTCCTTGACGAACGGTCCTTTTGCGTCGCTGATTGCCGCCAGGGCCTTTTCCTTGCCGGCCGATTTCACCATTTCAGCGGCCTTTTTGACCAGCGAAACCGCTTCATCCTTGTCCGATGCATACACGGGACCGACCGCCAGCGCGGCGGAAATGCCGATAACCGACAGGATTTTCGAAAGCGAAGTCTTCATGGGATTCTCCTCATATGGAAAGACGTTGAAACAATCGGCCACGACTTGTCGCAAGGTTCGAAACGACTCGATCATGGACCGACACCTTTTATTGCTTGTTCTTATCCAAAGTCTGGCTACAAGCGCCCAGGATGCGCCCTGCCATTCGGGCAGAGCGCGCGCTGACACTTTTCCATCTAAAACTCTTCCCAATCGCCATTGGCGCCGCCGGCCGCCACTTTGGCTTTGATGCTTGCGCCGTGCCGGACTGCGGCCGGCTTGGCCGGCAGGTGCGCGACATTGCTCGCCGGTGCAGGGGCCTGCGCTTCCGACACAGACGGTTCACTCGCCTGCTTTTTTTCCACTGCGGGGGCGGCAAAGCGCGGCGCCTTGTCCACCGTGAAAACCGCCACCGCCTCGGCCAGGTTGCGCGCCTGCTCGTCCAGCGATTCGGCCGCAGCAGCAGCTTCTTCGACCAGGGCCGCGTTCTGCTGCGTCACTTCGTCCATCTGCGTGATCGCCTGGTTCACCTGCTCGATCCCCGCGCTTTGCTCCTGCGAGGCCGCCGTGATCTCCGCCATGATGTCGGTCACCCGCTTCACCGAGGCCACGATCTCCTGCATCGTCTTGCCCGCCTCGTCCACCAGCCTCGTACCGGCACCCACCTTGTCCACCGAATCCCCGATCAGCGCCTTGATCTCCTTCGCCGCCGCCGCACTGCGTTGCGCAAGGTTGCGCACCTCCGAAGCCACAACCGCAAAACCGCGGCCCTGCTCGCCTGCCCTGGCCGCTTCCACCGCGGCGTTGAGCGCCAGGATGTTGGTCTGGAACGCGATGCCGTCGATCACGCCGATGATGTCCACGATCTTCTTCGAACTCTCGTTGATCGAGCTCATCGTGCCCACCACTTCGTTCACCACGTCGCCCCCCTTGACCGCCACCGCGCTCGCGCCTTGCGCCAGCTGGTTGGCCTGCTTCGCGTTCTCCGCGTTCTGCTTCACCGTGCTGGTGAGTTCCTCCATCGAGGAAGCCGTTTCTTCGAGCGAGCTCGCCTGCTCTTCGGTGCGCTGCGACAGATCGGCGTTACCCGTGGCGATCTGCTTGGTGCCGCTGCCGATCGCCTCGGTGCTCGAGCGCACCTCGCCTACGATATTCACCAGGTTCGCGTTCATATCCTTCAGCGCCTGCAGCAACCGGCCTGTCTCATCCTTGCTCGTAACTTCGATCCGGCCCGTCAGGTCGCCCGCGGCAACCTTTTCCGCCAGACCCAGCGCCTGCGCCAGGGGACGCGTGATGCTGCGCGTGACCCAGATTGCGATCGCCGCAGCCAACAGCGCCGCCACTGCCGCCATCGACAGCAGCAGTGTTTCGGCGAAGTTCGCACTCTGGACGGCCTCGGCTCCGCTTTTGGTCGCATGCTCCCTCTGGCCCTCGGAAAACGCCTTGGAGGCGTCCACGTAGGCATTTGCCGCCGCGGTGTACTCGCCGAACAGGTACTCGGTGGCCTTCTTGACGTCGTGCTTCGCCGATGCGGTTTCGCCCAGCGAGCGCAACTCATCCAGCGACTTGTTGTACCTGTCGCGCGCCTCATCCAGCTTGGCCAGGTCGGCTTTGCCTTTTGCCGAAACAACCATCGACTTCAACTTGCTGAGAATCTCGCCGTTCTGGACGTGGATCTTGTTGATGGTGTCCAGTTGCGCCTTTTCCACGCTCTTGTCCTCGGTAAGGAGCAGGTTGCGCGCGGCGCGCGCGAGCACCATGATGTTTTCGCTCAGGTCAGCAGCCAGCTGGATCTTCGGCATGCGGTCGCCGACGATTAGCTGGGTACCCGCGCTCAGTTCAGCCAAGCGCAGGTAGGACACTGCGACGATGGTCGCCAGCAGCAACAGCACAAAGCCGAAGCCCGCGCCCAGGCGGGCGCCAATTCTCATATTGGCAATCGAAAACATGATGCCGACTCCTTCTAAGGATTTACCAGATTCGTTCCGGATAGCGAATTGCTCGTTCGAAGTCCCTCGTGCAAGAACATCAGCCTGCAGGCTCAGCGCACCGCATCCATCAGCGCCATGTCGCTCGATGACATGAGCTTCTCGATGTCCACCAGGATCAGCATGCGGCTGTCCACCGTCCCGAGGCCGGTGATGTACTTGATGTCGAAGGACGAGGAGAAGT
>JAJXTJ010000234.1 GCA_021783895.1 Pseudomonadota bacterium
AAGCACTGAAAAACGAGGGAACGGGATCCTTGCCCACAACACTGAGCAGGATGACCCAGTGCATGGTCTCGTCGCCCATGATGCTCGCCGAGGCCTTGGCCAGATCCTCGCTGCGGAACTGCGGCACCGCACCCTTTTCCAGCCCGGCGGCGAACAAGCAGCCGGTGCGATTCATGCACCCTGCATTTTTATCCCAGATCAAAAGATTGCAATTTCGGCATATCGCAACCCAAAGTTTTTGCGTATTGTCACATTTGAAACAAGAAGTATCGAAGAACATGCACGCCTCAGACTGCTTTCGTTGTCGCACACCATCCGGAGTGTCCGTCCATGTTTCGTTCTTTCTGTTCTGCAACCGCCGCAACATCGTGCAACTGGCTGCGTGCCGCACTGCTGTGCGCAATCGGCGCAAGTGCGGGTTCAGCGATCGCCAACCCGGCGCCGGCATCGGCTCCGAGTTCGGCAATCGCAAAAACCGAGCCAGCGCCGTTTCGCGTGGTGCCGAAAATGCCCACTGGGTCCAAGGCCACTGCCGACCACAGCAAATTCAAGGAACTGGCCGGCCCCTTCAAGGATGGGCGGGAGGTCACGGCAGCCTGTCTGAGTTGCCACACCGAGGCGGCCAAGCAGATCAAGGGCACCATTCACTGGAAATGGGAGGCCGTCGAGGCCAACTCCCAGCGCATCGTCGGCAAAACCCGTGTGATGAACAACTTCTGCATTTCCACGCCCAGCAATATGCAGTTCTGCACCGGTTGCCACGTGGGCTACGGTGACGCGAAAGAGCACAAGGCGTTCAGCCAGCGTCCGGATACCGAGGTGGACTGCCTCGTTTGCCACGATCAGACCGGCAAGTACGTCAAAGCTCCGTATCAGGCAGGTAACCCGCCGACCACCCGCATCGAAATGCCGCCGGGATCGGGCAAGTTCATCGAGCCCATCGACCTCTCGGTCATCGCGCAGCATGTCGGCGAACCCTCGCGCGCCAATTGTGGCACCTGCCATTTCAACGGCGGTGGCGGCGACGGGGTGAAGCACGGCGACCTCGACAGCTCGCTGATCAACCCGCCCAAATCGCTGGACGTGCACATGGACGCCCAGGGACTGAACTTCAGTTGCCAGACCTGCCACGTCACCGGCGGACACCAGGTCAGCGGCAGCCACTACCACCTCGATGCCAAACACGTCGGCGGGCAGTTCATGCGGGGCAGCCCGCACAACGGCAATGCCGCAAGCTGCCAATCCTGCCACGGCGACACGCCGCACAAGTCCAATCTGGCGCAGGAACTCAATATGCACACCCGCAACATCGCCTGCCAGACTTGCCACATCCCCGAATTCGCCCGCGGCGGAGTGCCGACCAAAATGGAATGGGATTATTCCAAGGCAGGCCAGCGCGGCCCGGATGGCAAGCCATTGGTGATCAAGGACGAACACGGCCACCCCACCTACCTGGGAATCAAGGGCAGCTTCAAGCTGGGCGAAAACGAGGTTCCCGACTACACCTGGTTCAACGGCGACGTGCGCTGGATGAACATCGGCGAGACCGCCCGCCCGAACAAGGAAGGCGTGATCGCCATCAACCAGTACGGCGGCAGCCCAACCGACGGCAAATCGCGCATCTGGCCGGTCAAGACCATGCACGGCAAGCAACCTTACGACCCGGTTTACGAGCGCCTGCTGGCCATTCACAACGCAGGTTTCGACGACGCGGCCTACTGGAACACCATGGACTGGCCCAAGTCCATCGAGGTCGGCATGAAAACGGCCAATCTGCCATGGTCTGGCAAATACGAATTCATCAAAACCACCACCACCTGGCCGATCACCCATATGGTCGCGCCCAAGGACAAGGCGCTCAACTGCGCGCAATGCCACAGCAACAACGGACGGCTGGAAAAAGTGGACGGCATCTATATCCCCGGCCGCGGCAAGGATCACCAATCCTGGATCGAGGCCGTCGGCCTGGGCGTGGCAGGGCTAAGCCTGGCCGGGGTGGTGGCGCATGGCGGTATCCGAGGCTTCCTCTGGCTGCGCCGCCGCAGCAAACACGGCAGCAAGACAAACTGACCCAAACACATGAGGAAGGATTCCGCCATGACTCAAACTGCATCGCACCCGAGCGCCAAGCCGCAGCGCGTCGTCCTGTTCAAACGTTTCGAACGCTTCTGGCACTGGAGCCAGGCCGGGCTGATCATCCTGCTGATGCTGACCGGTTTTCGCATTCACGGCCTGTACGGCCTCGGGGTCGATTTCTACACCGCCCTGCGCATCCACACCGTAGCCGCGTGGTCACTGGTCGTGCTCTGGGTATTCGCAATTTTCTGGCACTTCACCACCGGTGAATGGAAGCAGTACATCCCCACCTTCGACCGCATATTCCTGGTGGCAAGGCATTACGCCTGGGGCATGTTCCAGGGTGAGGAGCACCCCTACCACCAGACCGCCGAGCGCAAGCACAATCCGCTGCAGCGTCTCGCGTATCTGTGGGTCAAGCTGATGATCAACCCCTTGATCTGGATCAGCGGCATCTGGCTGCTGTTCTTCGCCGACTGGGGTGCATGGACCATCTGGCAACAGTGGGGTATCAGCCTGCGCACGGTCGCCTGGGCGCACACCGTCGGCGCCTACATGATGCTGATCTTTTTCATCGTCCACGTCTATCTGACCACCACCGGCCATACCCCGCTGGCGCACATCAAGGCCATGATCCGCGGCTACGAGGACGAGCCGGAGCATCACCCCGCCCCAGCGAAAAGCGCCTTGCAGGCAGCAGGCAAATAACAACGCAAAAGCCCGGCCGAAATGCCGGGCTTTTGCGTTCGCACTGCCGATTCGCGAATCTTGTCTCGACGCAGCCCCCTTCGCTGACCTCCCAGACAAAAGGCTGCTTCTTCGGCCTACACCAGCACCCGCTCGATGCCGCCGGCGTTGGCCGCCTTGACGTAGTCAGCCATCCAGTTCTCACCGATCAGGTGGCGCGCCATTTCGATCACGATGTAGTCGGCTTCGAGCAGACCATGCTGCAGATCGCCTGAATAGCGCGCCAGCCCCTGCAGACAGGACGGGCAGGAGGTGAGAATCTTGATGCCGCCGGAAAAACCGTCGGCACGCAGCGCGAGTTCATTCTTGCGCAACTCCTCTTCCTTGCGGAAGCGCACCTGCGTCGCGATGTCGGGCCGGCTCACGCCCAGGGTGCCGCTCTCGCCGCAGCAGCGCTCGCTCTTGCGCACATCGTCGCCCAGCAGGGCCTTGACCGTCTTCATCGGCTCCTGCAACTTCATCGGGCTGTGGCAAGGATCGTGGTAGAGGTATTTCACCTCGCCTGCGGCGCCGTCCCGATTCAGACCGTAGCCTTTTTCCAGCAGAAATTCATGGATGTCGATGATGCGGCAACCGGGGAAGATCTTGTCGAATTCATAGCCCTGCAACTGGTCGTAGCAGGTGCCACAACTCACCACCACGGTCTTGATGTCGAGGTAGTTCAGGGTGTTGGCCACGCGGTGGAACAGCACCCGGTTGTCGGTGATGATTTTCTCGGCCTTGTCGTACTGGCCCGAACCGCGCTGCGGATAGCCGCAGCACAGATAACCCGGCGGCAACACGGTCTGCACCCCGGCGTGCCACAGCATGGCCTGCGTCGCCAGACCGACCTGGCTGAACAGGCGCTCCGATCCGCAGCCCGGAAAATAGAACACCGCCTCGCTATCCACCGAAGTGGCTTGCGGGTTGCGGATGATGGGCACGAAATCCTTGTCTTCGA
>JAJXTJ010000235.1 GCA_021783895.1 Pseudomonadota bacterium
ACACCACGCTCAAGAGCGTGGTTTCCAAACCTTACGGCCTGTTCTTCGTGTGCGGCCCGACCGGCTCCGGCAAGACCACCACCCTGCACTCGGTGCTGAAGCACCTGAACACGCCGGAAACCAAGATATGGACGGCCGAAGACCCGGTCGAGATCACCCAGAAAGGCCTGCGCCAGGTACAGGTCAACCCCAAGACGGGCCTGACCTTCGCCGTCGCCATGCGCGCCTTCCTGCGCGCCGACCCGGATGTGATCATGGTAGGCGAAATGCGCGACAAGGAAACCGTCTCCACCGGCATCGAAGCCTCTCTCACCGGCCACCTGGTGCTGGCCACCCTACACACCAACAGCGCGCCGGAATCGATCACCCGCCTGCTCGACATGGGCATGGACCCGTTCAACTTCGCCGATGCCCTGCTCGGCATTCTGGCCCAGCGGCTGGCGAAACGGCTGTGCGTGAAATGCAAGAAAGCGCGCGCCGCCACGGCAGACGACATCAAGATCATGCTCAACGAATACTGCCTGGAGCTCACCAGCCTGGAAAGCTGGAAGAAAGATCCAAAAGCGGCGATGGAAGGCATTTACAAGGAATGGGGCCAAATGTTCGCCAACGACAAGGGGCAATTCACCCTGTACGACCCGGTCGGCTGCGAAACCTGCAACAACACCGGCTACAAGGGGCGGCTCGGCCTGCACGAACTGCTGGTGGGCACCGACGCGATCAAGAAAAACATCCAGGAACATGCCCGCGTTACGGAAATGCTCGCCACCGGTCTCGCGGAAGGCATGCGCACCCTGAAGCAGGACGGCATTGAAAAGGTCTTGCAGGGCATCACCGATCTGAAACAGGTGCGAGCGGTGTGCATCAAGTAGGGGCAAATCGTAGAACCCGTGAGTCAGGCTGAAGCCTGACCTGCAGACACCATACCCACGCCGAGACCCACGCCGAGGAGAAGCCATGAATAACGCCAGCAACGACCTTCTTGAGCGTTTGGAAAAACTGAACGCCATCGGCGTGGCCCTTTCCGCCGAGCGGGACACCGACCGCATTCTGGAAGCCATTCTGGAGGCCGCCAAAAGCCTCACCAGCGCCGATGGCGGCACGCTTTACCGAGTAACGGAAGATAGCCGCCTCAAATTCGAGATCCTCCGCAACGACACTCTGAACATCGCCATGGGCGGCACCACCGGCGTTGCAATCCCGTTCGATCCGCTACCCCTGTACGATGCGCAGGGCAAGCCCAATAACGCGATGGTGGTTGCCTACTCGGTGCTGCACGATACCACCATCAACATCGAAGACGCCTACACCGCCGACGGTTTCGACTTTTCCGGCACGCGCCAATTCGACCAGAAAACCGGCTATCGCTCCAAATCGTTTCTCACCGTTCCGATGAAAAATCACGAAGGCGAAATCATCGGGGTATTGCAGTTAATCAATGCCAAGCAGGCGGAAACCGGCGAGATCATCCCCTTCTCCGACGCCGACCAGCGGCTCACCGAGTCCCTCGCCTCGCAGGCCGCCATCGCGCTCACCAACCGGCTGCTGATCAACCAGCTGGAAGCGCTGTTCGAATCCTTAATCAAACTGATCAACATCGCGATTGACGAGAAATCGCCCTACACCGGCAGCCACTGCGTACGCGTGCCCGTGCTCACGATGATGCTCGCCGAAGCCGCCAGTGCCACCCGGGAAGGCCCGCTCAAGGACTTCCACATGACCGACAAGGATCGCTACGAACTGAAGATCGCCGGACTGCTGCACGACTGCGGAAAAATCACCACCCCGGTTCACGTTGTGGACAAGCCCACCAAACTGCAGACCCTGTTCGACCGCATCCATCTGGTGGATACCCGCTTCGAGGTGTTGAAGCGCGATGCGGAAATCACCATGCTGCGTGGTTTGCTCACTTCCCCCCCTGCGGGGGAGAAGGGATACGAAGCCGCCATCCGAGCCGAATATGAAGCGCGCATCCGCCAGCTTGACGACGACCGCGAGTTCCTGCGCAAAAGCAACATCGGCGGCGAATTTATGTCACCGGAGCATCAACAGCGGGTCGAAACCATTGCCCACTATACCTGGGTGAACGAAAAAGGTGAAACCGCCTTCTTCCTGTCGGACGACGAAGCGAAGAACCTGAAAATCGCCAAGGGCACGCTGACCGACGAAGAGCGGCAGACCATCAACTATCACATCGTCGCCACCATCAAGATGCTGGAAACCCTGCCGTGGCCCAAACACCTCAAGCGCGTGCCGGAATATGCCGGCGGCCACCACGAGCGCATGGATGGCAAGGGCTACCCGAAAGGGTTGATCCGGGAGCAGATGTCGACCCAGGCGCGAACCATGGCCATCGCCGACATCTTCGAAGCACTCACCGCCCGCGACCGCCCCTACAAGCCCGCCAAGACCCTGACCGAGTCGTTACGGATACTCGGGTTGATGAAACTGGATCACCACGTCGACCCGGATTTATTCGATACCTTTATCAGGGAAAAAGTTTATCTGAAGTATGCCGAGCAGTTTCTCGATGCGGAGCAAATCGACGAAGTGGACGTGACCCGGATTCCGGGGTTTGCCGCTTAATTCCAATGCTGTTTACTTAACCCGTGTTTAACATGCCAGAATCATTTTCATGGATTTACCCCGACTAAAAATACCCTGCGTGCTGCGTCTGTGACACGCGCGCGAGGGTCGGTAGCACGACCTTACCCCCGGCCTCACCACTTTGCACACAAGCTCCACCCCGATATGCTTGAACTGGCCGGGCAATAGGATAAAAACTTTCTGACGCACAATGTGCCGAAAAACGTCACATTGTGCCGAATACCAGCCGGATATCTATGACAGCCATCCAAACATTTAGCCGCAACAGGTACCACTTGCCATAAACCAAGATGGTTCAAGCTATGTATCACCAGGATCGCAGGCATTGTGAATCAGGCCAGCCTGACAGGGTCGAAGGGCAATCCGGGATAAAACAAGGGCACCCAATCGATAGAACTGGCACGTAGATTGCATATAACACTGCCAGACACTCAAAGTGTTAACAGTTTAATCATTCAACAAAGGAGATGGAAATGAAAAAAATCCAACAAGGTTTCACCCTGATCGAATTGATGATCGTGGTCGCGATCATCGGCATTCTGGCTGCGGTGGCGATTCCGGCTTATCAGGACTACACCATCAAGGCCAAACTTTCGGAAGGCCCGAGTCTAGCCTCTCCTGTCTTTACAGGTTTGGGTGCAGCATGTAGTGACACGAGCATCGCCATGACCAGTACGCCTACCTTTGCTTCCATTGGCATCGGCGCGTCGCCTACTGGCAAATATTTATCCGGTATTGCCTTGACCGGAACCATGGCTGCGCCTGTAGTAACCCTCAGCTTCAACGCGGTCGGCTCAGCTACCGCAGGCACCTGGATATATACGGGGGCTTGTGATTCAACGAATGGCTTGAAATGGGCTACCGTCACAGGTACTGGTGGTGTCGGCGCAGGTAAGTACCTGCCGAAATTGTAAGAAAAATTTATTGCGGGTAATGGCAATAAGGGGGCTTTCGGGCTCCCTTATTTTTTATTGCGTAAAAAGGTTTACCATAACGCCAGTTTCCCTGTAAGCACCTAATTTTGGCCACGAAGGGATATCAGTTTGCGACAGCTTATTCCTCGTTTCCTGCTACTTGTCGCCCTGCTGGCAGCAGCCCTGGTTTATCGTCCCGGCCTCCATGGGCCGTTCATTTTTGACGATGGCATTAAC
>JAJXTJ010000236.1 GCA_021783895.1 Pseudomonadota bacterium
TCTGAAGGATCGCACCACCCTCATCATTGCCCATCGCCTGTCTGCGGTGAAGCAGGCCGACCGCGTTTACGTGTTCGACGGCGGCCAGATCATCGAGGAAGGCGCGCACGCCGAACTGATACGCGGCGACGGGCTCTACGCCAAACTCTACGGAACACTGCAACACTGACGTCGGCGCTATCGCCGATAGCCGGAATGAAGTATATTTAAATTCAAAGTCTTGGAAAAACCCAGAGGGGGGTATTTTCCGTATTTGACGTCCGGGGGAGAAATATGAGAGAAAAACCACGCCACTATCCGCTTCCTCGCGCTGTTCCCTGAGTGGACGGCATGACGCGATGATATCCAGACCGCTTCGCATCGCGCTGCTGTACCTGCTGCTCTCCGCCCTATGGATTTTTGTGTCGTATTACCTCCTGCAGCAACTGTTCGTCGACACCCGCCTCGTCGAGCAACTGGAACTCCTGGGCGGATTATCTTTCGTTCTGATCAGCGCACTGGTGCTGTTCCTGCTGTTACGCCACGAGCATGCTGCGGTAGAGCGCGCCAACAGTACCCTGCGCGAGCGCGAAAGAAATTTCCGCATGCTCACCGAAACCATCGCTACCGCCATCTTCCTGCACCGCGGCGGCCGCCTGTGTTTCGTCAACCCCAAGGCGATTGCCTACAGCGGTTATACACGCGAAGAACTGCTGAGCATGGATTTGTGGCAATTGGTCTCTCCGGAGTATCAGGAGATGGTGCGGGAACGTTCCTTGTCGCGCCTGCATGGCGCCGGCGGTCCAGCCCGCTACGAACTCAAGATCATCACCAAGCAGGGGGAGGAGCGCTGGCTGGAGGTCACTGCCGATTCCATTGAATTTGAAGATGCGCCGGTTGGACTCGCTACCGCTTATGACATTACCGAGCGCAAACGGGCCGAGCAGGAGATCAGCACCCTCAACGGCGATCTGGAGCGCCGCGTCGCCGAACGAACCGCGGAACTTGAAAAAGCCAATTCCCAGTTGCAATTTTCACAAGCAAGCATCCGCGAATTAAATGTGGCCCTGCAGCAACGCGCGGAAGAATTGCAAGCCTCGATGAACGAGATGGAAGCCTTCAGCTACTCGGTTTCGCATGACCTGCGTGCTCCGTTGCGCGCCATCCAGGGATTCACTCAGGCGCTGCAGGAAGACTACGCAGCGCAACTCGACCCGGCGGGTCAGGATTTCGCGCAGCGCATTGTCGCCGCTGCAGGCCGCATGGACATATTGATCCAGGATCTGCTGGCGTACAGCCAATTGAGCCGCAGCGAACTCAGCCCGAAGCCGGTCAGCCTGTCCAAAATCGTCGCCGAGGCCACATCCCAGATGCAAGCCCAGATCACCGAACATCACGCCATCATTTCCGTCGTTGAGCCATTGCCGGACGTGCTCGGGCATCGCCCGACCCTGGTACAGGTGATCGCCAACCTGTTATCCAACGCCATCAAATTCGTCGCACCCGGGGTGACGCCTCAAATCCGGGTATGGGCCGAAGCGCAGGAAAAGCAGGTGCGCCTGTGGGTGGAAGACAATGGCATCGGCATCCCCGCCGAACACGAGGAGCGAATTTTTCGCGTGTTCGAGCGTTTGCACGGCATCGAGACTTACCCGGGCACCGGCATCGGGCTCGCCATCGTGAAGAAGGGGATGGAGCGCATGGGCGGCAGCGTGGGCGTGGCATCGCAAAATGGCCAAGGCAGCCGGTTCTGGATAGAGTTGCCGATACAGGAGAAAAAATGATGAATATAACGCTGCCAACGCTGTTGCTGGTGGAAGACGATCCCAATGACATCATGCTGTTCCGGCGCGCCAAGGACAAGACGAATCTGGCCAATCCATTGCAGGTGGTGGAAGACGGCGAGGCGGCAGTCGCTTACCTGTCCGGCCAGGGCCAGTACGCCGACCGCAATCGCTACCCGTTGCCCGCGCTGGTGCTTCTGGACCTGAAGCTGCCGCGCAAATCCGGTCTTGAAGTGCTGGCGTGGCTGCGCGAGCAACCCGGCCTGCGCCGCCTGCCGGTCGTGGTGATGACCTCCTCCAAGGAAAGTACGGATGTGGGGCTTGCCTATGATCTCGGCGCCAATTCCTACCTGGTCAAGCCGGTGGCATTCGACAACCTGCTGGAAATGATCAAGGCGCTCGGGCTGTACTGGTTCATTCTCAACGAAAAACCGGATATCAACCCGTCCATCGGGGGATGATATGGATATGAAAAAATCCTGTCCTTTACCCCTGACATGCCTGCTGGTCGATGACAACCCGGATGATCGCGCACTGGCCACGCGTGCCTTGCAGCTTGAATTTCCCGGCATGCAAGTCGAATTCGTCACGGACATGGGCGGATTCATGCGACGCATTGAAGCAGGCAATCTCGACCTGGTAATTACCGATTTTCACTTGTGCTGGACCGACGGATTAAACATTCTGCGCCTGGTCAAGGCCGCCCTGCCGGAATGTCCGGTGGTCATGTTTACCGGTACCGGTAGTGAAGAAATCGCCGTGGAAGCGATGCAGGCAGGCCTGGATGACTATGTGCTCAAAGCCCCCCGGCACTACGCCCTGCTTCCCACCCGCATACGTTCGATATTGGACCGGGCCGAGCAGCGACAGCTTCTGCATAAAGCAGAAAACGCGTTGCGCGAAAGCGAATCGCGCCTGCGCGCCATCATCGACACTGAGCCTGAATGCGTCAAAATCATCGGCCCGGATCACCGTTTGCAATTCATGAATGCATCGGGACTGACGATGATCGAAGCGGATTCCGGCGAGCAAGTGCTCGGAAAAAAACTGCTGAACATGCTTTTACCCGAGTACCGTCAAGCTTTCAAGAATTTGACCAGCAACGTGCTGGCAGGTAATAAAGGCTCACTGGAATTCGAAATCATCGGTCTCAAGGGCCATCGCCGCTGGCTGGAAACCCACGCAGTCCCGCTGGTCAGCGAAATCGATGGCAGCACATCGCTGTTGTCCATCACGCGGGATATTACCGAACGCAAGCTGGCCGAGAGCGGCCGTGCGCAACTGGCCGCCATCATCAATTCCGCCATCGATTTTATTGGTGTTTGCGGCCAGGATGGAAAGGTTAGCTTTGTGAACCAGGCCGGGCGCAATATGCTCGGCATCGCCCTGGACGAAGACCTCTCCACCACCCATATGCAGGCCTATCTGCCGGTGTGGGCGGAGGAAAGAGTGATCGGCCACGGCATCCCGACTGCCATACGCGAAGGCATGTGGTACGGCGAAAGCGCACTGCTCTGTCGCAATGGGCAGGAAATTCCCGTCTCTGCAGTCATTGTGGCGCACAAACTTCCCGATGGCAGCGTGGATTTTTTCTCCACCATCATGCGTGACATTTCGGAGCGCAAGCTCCACGAGGCACAATTGCTGCACCTCGCCACGCACGACAGCCTGACCGGGCTGCCCAACCGCGCCCTCTATACCGACCGCCTGGAAGTGGCGATCCTCGAAGCCCAGCGCCGCGGGCGGCTGGTGGCTGCGATGTATCTCAACCTCGACCGCTTCAAAACCATCAACGACACCCTCGGCCACGAGATCGGCAATGCGCTGCTGCAGGCAGTCGCCGAGCGTCTCGAGAAAAGGATACGCGCCGATGACACCCTGGCCCGTCCGGGCGGGGATGAATTCGCATTGGTGTTCACCGACATTGAGCAGCTGGATGACGTGAGTGAATTGACGCAAAAAGTTCTGCACAGCTTCAAGGCACCCTTCCACATC
>JAJXTJ010000237.1 GCA_021783895.1 Pseudomonadota bacterium
GCGCCGGCGGCGGATCGGCAAGCAGGTCGAGCTGCAGCGTCGTCATGTTGGTCACGCCCTGCGCGGCGATTTTTTCGCTCACCACATCGAGCATGCCGCCCGAACTGTCCGCCATCAGGATGGTGCCGACTTCATCCCTGAGCGGAAACGAAAGCAGGCCCGTGCCGCAGCCGTAATCGAGAGCGTTCATGTGCCGATGCAACGGCACGGCTTGGCGAATGGCTTCTGCCATCTTCAGCCCACGTTCCCGGAATAAGGGGTTGTCGTCCCATTGGCGGGCTTTGCTGTCGAAGTGCGCGGCGTCGAGCTTGGTGGTTTGAGGGTTGGTCATAATGATGGAAAGGAATGGCGCCCGAAGGCATGGTCAGGGGGCAGGGCGCAGGATATCAGGGCAGCGTCAAACCATTACGCCGCTGGTCAGTTCAGTCTGACCCCATTTTTTTTACTGCATTTCGCAGTGCCTCCGCGGCTCTTTTTGGCGTTGTTCAGTCTATGGCGAGGACCACCTTTCCGGTTATCTCGCCAGCTTCGATCAGTCGATGCGCCTCTGCGGCTTCACTCAGCGCCAGTATCCTGTCCACGTGAACGCGCAGCGTGTCTGCTTCGAACAGGTCTGCGCACTGGTCGAGAATCCACGCCTGGTGTTGCTGTGCTTCGGTCCAGCCGAAGACCATGGGGGAGAGCATCAGTTCCTGGCTGACGCGCAGGTTGCGAAGGCGGGCGATCTTCCAGTCGGTTTCCGGTCCGGGCTGGAGCAGGGTGACGAGATCCCCGTAGGGGCGGACGGCTGCAAAGCTGTCGCTGAAGGTGGCACCGCCTACGGTATCGAACACGATGTCGGCGCCCTGGCCCTGGGTCAGGTCCAGCACGGCCTGGACGAAATGGGTTTCGCGGTAAGGGATGGCTTCATCGGCGCCCAGTTGTCTGGCGAAAGCGGCCTTGCTTGCGGAGCCGACGGTGGTGAGCACGCGGCACCCCGCCGCCTTGGCCAGCTGAATGGCGACGTGGCCCACGCCACCCGCGCCGGCATGGATCAGCACGGTTTGGCCGGCCGTCATGCGGGCGCGGTCGTAGAGAGCCTCCCAGGCGGTGATGAGCACCAGCGGCGCGGCGGCGGCCTGGTTGAAGTCCAGGCTTGTCGGCTTGCGTGACGCAAAACGCGCGTCCACCACGGCGTACTCGGCGTAGTTGCCGGGATGGCCACCGATGCCGCCGTTGCAAAAGTAGACGGCGTCGCCCGGCTTGAAGCGGCTCACGCCGGCGCCGACGGTCTCGACCACGCCCGCGCCGTCGCAGCCCAGGATGGCGGGCATGCGCTCGGGGAAGTAGGTGCCTTTGGCGCGCAGCTTGGTGTCGATGGGATTGACCCCCGCTGCCTTAAGGCGCACCAGCAGGTCGGTGTCATGGGCGATCTGGGGGGGCGGCACGTCGGCGAGGCTGAGAACCTGCGGCGCGCCAGGCGCGTGCATCAGAATAGCTTTCATGCTTTGTTCCTCCCCGGTTTTCGGACGGCTCGCTCAAGGATAGCGGTGTATCCTTGCTTGTCCAGTGGAGCAGGGCGTCAACAAACAGGTTGGGCGCTGCCTCTTTAAATTGCTCGGGTGACTTTTCAGTTTTGCAGCACAGCCGCCCAGCGCATCAGTTTTTCTTCAAAAGGCATGGCCGCATGGGCGGGGCTAGTGGATGGCAGGGTTTCGTGGCGGATGGCGCGCCCGGTATCCGGCAAGCCGGGCAGCACGAACCGGCGATAGAGTTCCGCAGCCTTGCCACCGTTGAAGCAGATCAAACTGATGCCCGGATGGCTTGCAATGAACGCGGCGAGGTCATTCGGCACCACGCTTGAATGCACGATGGCGGTGTCGAGGCTGCCCGGCCGGTGCGCAGACGCGCAGACGTCCCACAGGGCGATCCCATTCCGGACAAGGTGTTGCGCGCGTCCCGTGTAGGCCAGTTCCGGGCCCGCGCCAAAGAGTCGCCCCATGATTTTCCAGAACGCATTCTGAGGTTGGGCGTAGTACTGCTGCCGCTGGAGCGAAACCTGCCCGGGCAGGCTGCCGAGAATCAGCACTCGCGCGTGCGCGTCGGCGATGGGTGGGAAGCTCTTGTCATGCATCGACAGGTTCGAGGTTCGAATCAGATTGGGGCCTGCCCCATTTATTTTCGCGGTTTCGAGGATGATGTTGTCGCTATCGCAAGCAACCATTTATTTTTGGTTGGAAGAGCGGTTGAACGAGTACGCGACCGGCCGTGGCGAGCCAGCGTAGAAGGTCAGCCCTTTGGGCTTTTTTTTTCATTTCCCAGAATCGAGTGGCGCGCGATTCTCATCCATTAGCAGTGACTGTAAATTTGATGCGGCCGCGCTGACTGCTGCATTGAAGGCTTCGGTAATTTCCGATTCCCCGGAACCCAAGTAAAACTCAATGGACTTGGAGCCAGAGAACTCCTTTTGTTGATAGCGACCTCGCAGGCTGACATTTGCGTAGTGGGGGTAGCCAAGCTGCGGTATACCCAGCGTTTTCCCGAGCACTTCGGAAGCCAAGGGCATTCCGGGATAGGTTTGTGGATATGGGGCAGTGATGCGCACCTGGAATTCAGACAGGGTAATTTCCTTGCCTTTAAGTAGCCCCCCCAGCTTTTCATCGAAACGGGCAGCAACGAGGCGAATCGGTGGAACCTCAAAACTACTGTCCCCTAAGTATTGGATATTTCCGGATTGACTGTAGACACGTGATTCCTGTGTACGAGCATCAACCAAGTGGAAGTCAGACGAAACTTGTGGACTGGATGAACCAATTTGTATCTTGGACATTTTTTCCGTACTGGAACATCCCAATACGGTTAGTCCGAGGAATGCGACACAGACAAACGTCAACGTCCTGGATGCAGGAAGAAGACTTGGAATCAGGTTTCTCATCATCATCATTCTTACACGTCAACAAATCGGAAAGCCTCAAAGCAATCCAGGGGCCACAACAGCATGTCAATTTAATCACGGCGTGCCGCCAACAAGAACATCAGATAATCCGGCGTCCCGCTCTCGCGTCTGGCCCAAGGTGGGCTCCTACTATTGAATATTTTTAACCCAGCCCCCGTTCAAAACACGTCAGCCGAACATCCACGCTGAGTGACAGCGTCGTCAGCGCAGCCGCTGCCGCGCGGCCCTCGGCACTGGCGCGGAAGAGGTGCGGCGTCATCGCCAGCAGGTCGGCGATCTGCTCGGCACTCGTGAGTTCAATCGAGAAGCGGAGCGTTTCCGTCGGCAAGCGGCTGAAGCCTTCTGGCACTTGCAGGTCGGCCGGGCGTTCCGGCTTCAGGCTGGGGTAGATGATTTCGCGCAGTTCGCGCAGATGATCGGGCCCGGCATCGACCTGCAGCAGCCGGCCGCCCGGCTTGAGCACCCGCGCAAACTCCGCATACACGGGGAAGCCGAATAGGCACAGCACGCGATCCAGCGTACCCGGCAGCACTGGCAGGTGGGCGTTGCTGCCCACCACCCAGCTGGGTCGCCTGTCCTGCTTCGCCGCCGCCAGCACCGCCCACTTGGAAATATCCAGCCCCAGCACTTCCAGCGTCTGTTCGTCCGGCACTGCGGCGGCCAGTTCGCGCAGGTAATAGCCTTCGCCGCACCCGGCATCGAGGCAACTGATGCTCGCGTCAGCGGGCAGATCGGCCAGCACCGCCCGGCTCACCGCAGCGGCGATCGGCTGGTAAAAGCCGGCCGTCAGAAAACGCCGCCGCGCCGCG
>JAJXTJ010000238.1 GCA_021783895.1 Pseudomonadota bacterium
GGTCGGCTGCGAGGGTCCGTAAATATCGGCATCCAGCATGCCCACGCTGGCGCCTTCGGCAGACAGCGCCAAGGCCAGGTTGACAGCCGTAGTCGATTTGCCGACGCCGCCCTTGCCAGAGGCAACAGCGATGATGTTTTTTACGCCCGGGATCAGCTTGACGCCACGCTGCACGCTATGCGACACAATCTTGAAACTGACGTTGGCAGTCGCGCTGGTAACACCGTCGATAGCCTTGATGACGCCTTCGACTTGTTGCTTGATGCTGTCCAGTTGGCTCTGTGCGGGATAGCCCAAGAGGATGTCCAACGACACAGCGCCGCCATCGATCTTGATGTTGCGAGCGGATTTGGTCGAGATGTAATCTTTTTGGGTATTCGGATCAATCAAGGCTTGCAGTGCGGTTTGCACCTGAAGTTCGGACACGGCCATATTTGCTCCAGCGGGTTTATAAGTAATCGCTCATTTTAACGAATTCCGTCTAAATAGGTGCGACTCAATTTGACTTGTATAGAGGAAATGTGCGGGATTCCATGCCGTTTACAAGGACATTAACGACATTTGCCTGCTGTCAATTCGGCAGAGACCAACTAGCGAGGCTTGACGTAGTGTGCGATCAGCACGGCCTCGGGCACGTTCAGACGGATCGCGGCCGCAAGCTCGCTGATTGCTCCCTGGCGGGGGCGCAAGGACACCCATAATAAATTGAGCTTCAGGTTGAGGTCGGCAAACACCACATCCTGATGCAAAGTCAGAATCGCCTGAATACCGCGCGAGACACGCTCGATCTCGATGGGTGGTCGACTGCGCAGACGGGGAATCAGCATCATGAAATCGGTGAGACGCTGACCCGCGCTGTCATGCGTGGGGGCGATCTGCCAGAGGGGCAAACCGGGCTGGGCCGCCGGGTTGACAGTCAGCGTGGTGGAGGCATAGGCACAAATTTTCATCACACCTCCACTGCCCCGACTTCAGGGTTTGAGTTGCAAGTCCAGCGCTGGGCCCCGACGATCATAGGGCCGACATGGCGGCTGCCGTACATGGCGCACATCTTTATGCAGATATCGCTCGAGCTCCTCAAGCGCAAGCCGGTATACCTCACGCTTGAAGTCGACCACCGCATCGGTAGGCACCCAATATTCATTCCAGCGCCAGGCGTCGAATTCCGGATGGCTGCTGGCACGCAACGCAACATCGCAATCACGGCCCGTCAATCGCAGCAAAAACCAGATTTGCTTCTGACCGCGATACAGCCCGCGATTGTCGCGACGCGTCCAGTGCGTCGGCACGTCATAACGCAACCATTCACGCGTGCGCCCCAGGATGCGGACATGCTGGGGCAACAACCCTACCTCTTCCTGCAATTCCCGGAACATGGCTTGTTCCGGCGTTTCTCCGGCGTTAATACCACCCTGGGGAAACTGCCAGGCGTGCTGATTAATGCGCTTGCCCCAGAAGACCTGGTTGTTCGCATTGCACAGGACAATGCCTACGTTCGGGCGGTAACCTTCTCGGTCGATCATGGCCGCCACCATCAGTAAAGTTTGATTGCCTGTATTCTTTCACACCCACCGGAAATTGCAAACCGGACGCGGCGCAAAACATGCCATTACCCATTGTTTATATTGACTTAAACGGTTTATAAAGTGTTTTCGATCGGACCGGAACGGGCATCCGGCGCTTGCTTGCGATGGGGTCAGTCGATCAGCGGCGCAATGTCTGCAGCCCACTGAAAATCTCTCGCAAAGCCGCGCAGATCAAGTCCATAACGGGTTGACAGCTCCGCCAGCCGTGGGCGAATGGCATCCAGCCGCTGCATTGCGCCCGGTTCGGCAAAAGCAAACACGATCACATTGGTTTTGTTCTGCACCGACAGCCAGCCCACCTCACCGTCGAATGCGCGTGTCAGGCGTGCAAAATATTCGGCAAAATCGCTGTCACGCCCCCATAAGTTCACCACCAGCACCCCACCTGGCCGCAATGCGCGACGACAGGCCGCATAGAACGTCTGTGTCGCCAGGGCTTCCACCTGGTTGCCGGAATCAAAGCCATCAAGCAGGATGAAGTCGGCGCTGCTGGCGTGCTGACGCATGTAGAGCGCACCATCCGCTTCTACTACCGTCAGCGTTTCGTCGTCCGGCGGCACGTCGAAATGCGTACGGGCAGCGGCGATCACCCGGGGATCGATTTCCACCGCCGTAATGCAGGTCTGCGGACGCTGCTTGCGGATAAACTTGGCCAGCGAGCCGCCGCCAAGGCCAATCATCAACACCTCCGCCGGCGTCGGATTGAACATCAAAACGGCCATCATTGCGCGGGTATAGCCCAGTTCAAGGTCCCACGGCCGGGTGATCCGCATCGCGCTCTGAATCGCGCGGCTGCCCAGATGCAGCACGCGCATCCCACGTTCCTCGATCACTTCCAGCCCGGCATCGTCTGCCCGACGTTTGCCCATTTTCAAGCGCATGGCCATGTTCATCCCCAAAATCGAGCGCGGAAGATTACACGTCCGCGCGGTAAAATTCCGCCCTTCGTATTTTTTGCCCTGTTTCCCCATGCGCGCCAGCCAGTTTTTCATTTCCACCACCAAAGAAGCCCCTTCCGAAGCCGAACTGATCAGCCACAAGCTGATGTTGCGCGCCGGCCTCATCAAGCGACTGGGGTCGGGCTTGTACACCTGGATGCCGCTGGGCTTGCGCGTGCTGCGCCGGGTCGAGGCGGTTGTGCGGGAAGAAATGAACCGCGCGGGCGCGATCGAACTCCTGATGCCTGCCGTGCAGCCAGCCGAACTGTGGCAGGAAACCGGGCGCTGGGCTGTTTTCGGCCCGCAGATGCTGAAAATCAAGGATCGCCACGAGCGGGATTTTTGTTTCGGCCCCACCCACGAAGAGGTCATCACCGACGTCGCTCGCCGCGAGATCAAAAGCTACCGGCAATTACCCGTCAGCTTCTATCAGATCCAGATGAAATTCCGCGACGAAATCCGCCCGCGTTTCGGCGTCATGCGCGCACGCGAATTCCTGATGAAGGACGCCTACTCCTTCCATGCCAGCCGCGACAGCCTGATCGACACCTACCAGACCATGTATGCCGCCTACACCCGCGTATTCACGCGACTGGGTCTGACTTTCCGCGCGGTGGCGGCCGACACCGGCGCTATCGGCGGCTCGGGTTCGCATGAATTCCACGTGCTGGCCGATTCCGGCGAAGACCTGATCGCCTATTGCCCGGAGTCGGACTACGCGGCCAACGTCGAACTCGCCGAGGCGCTCGCCCCCGCCACGCCGCGCGCCGCGCCTGCGGAAACGCTGCACGAAGTGGACACGCCGAAACAAACCACCTGCGAAGACGTAGCCGCATTGCTCGACCTTCCGCTTACCCGCACCGTCAAGCTGATTGCGGGCATGGTGGGCGGCGATACGGGTGAGCAGATGGTCATTCTGTTGCTGCGCGGCGACCATATGCTGAACGAAGTCAAGCTGGGAAAACTGGACGGCATGACTGATTTCCGGCTGGCGAACGAGGCTGAAATCCGTGCAGTATTTAATTGCCCTCCCGGCTTTCTGGGGCCGGTCGGCATCGACCGCGCCAAAATGCGTGTCATTGCCGACCACACCGTTGCCGCAATGAGCGATTTTGTCTGTGGCGCCAACAAGCCCAAGTTTCACCTGGCCGGGGTCAATTTCGGACGCGACCTACCGGAACCGGATTTTGTAGCCGATATAAGAAATGTCGTCCCC
>JAJXTJ010000239.1 GCA_021783895.1 Pseudomonadota bacterium
GGACTGATTTTTGCGCAATTGGGGCTGAATCAGGGCATTCTCGATGCCGAGGTCTATGCCGCCTTGCTGATCGTCATTGCGCTGACCACGGTGGCGCCGCCATTCTTGCTGAAGGCCTTCTATGGGTGGCAAGCAAGCATCCCCGTTTGACCTGCCTATCGCGGAGTCGCGGCTTCTGCAAGAATTGCGCTTTTACACCGAACCATCCAGACCTGAGCGCTGAACCGGCACCATGCATCTTTTCAACATTCCCATCGAATTCATCCTGTTCGCGCTGACCCTTTTCGGGGTGGCAGTGTTCCACAGGCGTAATCTGGAAATCGCGGTCGGCGGCTTGCTGCTGCTGGTGCTTTACAAGGCGGCGTTCACCCATCTCGATCTGGCTGCGCATGTCATGCATGAAGAGCGGCTGGTGCTGAATCTGCTGGGTTTGCTGCTCGGCTTCGCCATCCTGGCACGGCATTTTGAACTGTCGCAGGTACCCGAATGGCTGCCGCGTTTTCTGCCGGATGACTGGAAGGGCGGCTTTCTGCTGCTGGTGATGGTGGCGGTGCTGTCTTCCTTTCTCGACAACATTGCCGCCGCCATGATCGGTGGTGTGATCGCGGGGCACGTTTTTCGGCACAATGTGTCCACCGGCTATCTGGCCGGCATCGTCGCGGCCAGCAACGCAGGCGGCGCAGGCTCCGTCATTGGCGATACCACCACCACCATGATGTGGGTGGCAGGCGTGCCAGCCATGCATGTGGCTGAAGCCGCCATTGCTTCGGCCGTCTCGGTCCTGTTTTTTGGCGTGCTGCTCGGCAAGGCGCAACACCGGCACCAGCCTATCGTCAAGAATCCGCCTGCCGGCCTGAAAATCGATTTCGGCCATCTCGCGGTGGTGGGCTTGATGATTGCCGGGACGATTGCAGCCAACGTGCTGCTGGATTTTCCGGCGGCGGGCCTGTGGGCGGCGCTGGTATTTGGCCATTTCATCCGCAAGACACCCTGGATGGAAGCCTTCCGTGCACTGAAAGGCGCATTGTTCCTGATTGCCCTGGTGTTGGCAGCTTCACTCATGCCGGTGAGCGAACTGCCCGAGCCCTCGCCGCATACCACGCTGGGCCTGGGCTTCGTCTCCGCCGTATTCGACAATATCCCCCTTACCGCGCTGGCGCTGTTCCAGGGCGGCTATGACTGGGGCCTGCTTGCCTTTGCCGTGGGCTTTGGCGGCTCGATGATCTGGTTTGGTTCCAGCGCGGGCGTGGCGATATCCAATCTTTATCCAAAGGCCAAGAATACGGGGCACTGGATTATCCAAGGCTGGCCGGTTGCGGTGGGCTATGTTCTCGGTTTCGCGGCCTTGTATCTGCTGCTGGGCTGGCACCCGGATCCTTTGCCGGTGAAATAATGCAACTGCTCCGTCCCTTTCATGCATAAGGTTTTTCGGCTGCAACAAGCCCGTTAGATGGGGTATGCTTCATGCCAATCCGGACCGGGAACCTGCGCCCCGGAATGACACTCTGAATAAACGTATTGTTTTGCAATTCATAAGAGGAATCCTCATGAACCCACAAGTCACCACGATCAACCGTAGCCAGACAGCCGCGCTGTCCACCAACAAGATGGTGCGCAACACCTACATGCTGCTGGCCATGACCCTGGCGTTTTCCGCGCTGACGGCGGGCCTGTCGATGGCGCTGAACCTGCCCCACCCCGGCGTCATCATTACCCTGGTCGGTTACTTCGGCCTGCTGTTCCTGACCACCAAATTCCGCAACAGCGGCCTGGGTCTCGCCTTTGTGTTCGCGCTCACCGGCTTCATGGGCTACACCCTGGGCCCGGTTCTGAACGCCTATCTCGCCCTGCCCAATGGCACCCAGGTCGTGATGATGGCCATGGGCGGCACCGCAGCGATCTTCCTTGGCTTGTCGGCTTATGCATTGACGACCCGCAAGGATTTCAGCTTCATGGGCGGCTTTCTCATGGTTGGCATCCTGGTTGCCTTCCTCGCCGGTTTGGGCGCGATCTTCTTCCACATGCCCATGTTGTCCCTGGCGGTGTCGGCGATGTTCGTGCTCCTGATGTCCGGCGTGATCCTGTTCGAGACCAGCAACATCATCCACGGCGGCGAAACCAACTACATCATGGCCACCGTCTCGCTGTATGTGGCGATTTTCAACCTGTTCACCAGTCTGCTGCAGCTGCTGGGCTTCGCTAGCAACGACTGACCGCCGCCTGGCGACCGCCCGTAAAAAGGCGGCAGGGATAGGAGTTTGGTAGTCTGTAACCTGGTATGGCAACCCAAATTCCTACCTTGGTTTGGTAGGCAAATACCACGGCATGGCATTGTTTTGCTTGCGTTTTGTCGTAACATTCGCACCTGACGGCATGGTTTGCCGCGTTTCATAACCCTCTGGAGAAATGTAATGAAAGTTATCCTGATGTCCGCCGTTGCTGCCCTGGTTTTGGGCGTGTCTGGCGTGGCCTCTGCCGATCAGGCGCTCGCACAGAAGAACGCCTGCATGTCCTGCCATGGCGTGGACAAGAAAATTGTCGGCCCTGCCTTCAAGGAAATTGCTGCCAAGTACAAGAACGATAAGGCTGCCGAGGAAAAACTCGTTGCCAAAGTGAAAACCGGCGGCAAGGGCGTCTGGGGCCCGATTCCGATGCCGCCCAACCCCCAGGTCAAGGACGAAGACGCCAAGAAAATCGTTGCTTGGATTCTGAGCCTGTAATCAGGTTGATGGATTGACCGCGAAGAAAGCCGGCGTAAGCCGGCTTTTTTCATGCACTCGCCGCCTGGTGTAAGATTTGTCCAGTCAAAAGAAGGAGGAGTTTTGTGAAACTGTCTGCGCTCACGCTTTCCCTGGTTGCGGCCATCACTTTGTCCCTGACCGCCTGTGGCAAGAAGGACGAAGCCGCATCCGGCCCTCAGGTCATCAAAATTGGCCAGGTCTCGCCCCTCACTGGCCCGCAGGCCCATATCGGCAAGGACAACGATAACGCGGCCCGCTTGGCTATCGACGAAATCAATGCGGGCAATCCTGTGCTGGGCGGCAAGCCGGTGAAGTTCGAGCTGATCAGTGAAGATGATGCGGCAGACCCAAAAACTGCTACCACCGTGGCGCAGCGTCTGGTGGATATGGGTGTGGCAGGCGTTATCGGCCACCTCAATTCCGGTACCACCATTCCCGCTTCCAAGGTTTACATGGACAACGGCATCCCGCAGATTTCGCCTTCCGCCACGGCCGTCAAATACACCGCGCAGGGATTCAAGACGGCCTATCGGGTGATGACCAACGATGAGCAGCAGGGCAAGGTTCTTGGCAATTACGCCGTTACCAAGTTGGGCGCGAAAAAAATAGCCATCATTGACGATCGCACTGCTTATGGCCAAGGCTTGGCAGACGAGGTGGAAAAAGCGGCGAAGGCAGCGGGTGGGGAAATCGTGGCGCGTGAATACACGACCGACAAGTCCACCGACTTCATGGCCATCCTGACCTCGATCAAGGCCAAGAAACCTGAACTGGTGTTCTTTGGCGGGATGGACCCACAAGGCGGTCCCATGGCCAAGCAGATGAAGCAGCTGGGGATTTCAGCAAAGCTGCTCGGGGGTGACGGCCTGCAGACGCCGCAGTTTCTGAAACTGGCCGGTGCGGATGCCGAGGGCACGCTTGCCACCATCCCGGGCATGCCCATCGACCAGATGCCCAAGGGCCCCGATTTCAAGGCCAGGTTCAATGCCAGG
>JAJXTJ010000240.1 GCA_021783895.1 Pseudomonadota bacterium
GCAACTTCCTCACCTGCGGCACCCATCGCGCGCAGTTCGACCTGGATACCGGCAACTGCTTCATCGGGCCGTGCAGGGGGCAGCAGCTGACCCCCGTCATCCTGGTGATCGACGACGGCGACGTCTGCGTCACGGGGGTGGAACTGGCCGAGGAAGACGGCCTGGATCGGGGCGATTGAGCCGCTGGCCGCACTCTCAGTGCCGCATTGATGGGAAAGAAAGGATCAGCGATGGCTATCGATTTGAATCAGGAATGGGCGAATACCGATGCCTCGGCGCTTCAGGGGTCGGTGACGGATGACCGGGATTGGCGTTAGGAAGTAGACAAACGCGGGATGAGGCACGGGCGCTAGAATGCCGCTTATGCATTTCAGAAGACAGTCGTCGCCATGCTTGAAATCAAAACCATCCTGCTCTTCCTGCTGACGGCCGTGGCTGAGATTGTCGGCTGCTATCTTCCCTACCTCTGGCTCACGCAAGGGAAAAGCGCATGGCTTCTCGTTCCTGCAGGCTTGAGCCTCGCGGTTTTCGCCTGGCTTCTGTCACTGCACCCGGCCGCGGCAGGCCGTGTCTATGCCACCTATGGTGGCGTTTATATCTTTGTGGCCATTCTCTGGCTCTGGGCGGTTGACGGCATAAGGCCCACCGCCTGGGATCTGGCCGGGTCGTCGGTCGCCCTTGCAGGCATGGCTATCATCATGTTCGCGCCAAAAAACTAACTCATAACACGACGACGGGCATATCCCTGGCGGCAGTCCGACCTCAATCCCGGATGCCTTTGCCGGAAAGCGCTGCAAGCCAGGCGGAAACGACGTCGATGAACCGGATGGTGCCCGGCCTTCGAAGACCTTCAATGCTCGAACTCAAGCGCATTGCTCTCAGCCTTCGCTCAACACTTCAGCGAGCGTTTGCGGCGAAATCGTCGTGGCCTGGGCAAGCCCGCCGACGAAGCGGATCGAGTCCGGCCATATCGCGAACAGCGAGAAGTCGGCAAAGCTGAACAAGTCCGCGCTGTGGGGAAACCGGGACAGGTAACCGCACGCGCTACAGGAAAACACGACCATGGCCACCGAAGAATCCGCTCTCACCCCTGAAAGTCAAAGAATGACCGATCTGTTCATCAACTGCGTGAGGCTTCAACCCCCGAAGCACGGCGCGATGTTATGGTTAAAATCATCCTTGCCGGCCGCAATAATGAGATCAGCCTGGCAGAAAGCAAGGTGCTGAATGGGGAATTCATTAGAATCAACGCCGAAGCGCAGGCGCACCTGAAGGAAGAGAGGGCGCGCTTGAAGGCCGCCCGACAAACCCCTGACTGATCCAGTCTGCCCCCACACCGACCCGGCACCCGGCCGGGTGCTGGTTTTTTGTTGTCTGACCCCATCTTCGAAGAACGGCTATTGACCGCAAATCGTGTCCAGAAGACCGGGTGGGGGGTAGGCGAAACCACTTTCGTTTTTCGTTAATCAACATATAAGAATGAACTAATTGATTTCCTGTCGCACTAATTGCCGGTGCCAAAGAAATGGTTTGGCATTGCCGAATGCCGTCACTAAATGCCTAAACCCGAATGGGCTTTAATTTCGCTTCACCAATCAATCGTGGACAAGGAAAAAACATGCGTAGAAGTATGCGGTCAGTCTCAATTGCAACGGCTGGGCTACTAGTCTTGTCATTGCATGGCATGTCAGCCCCGGCTTATGCCGAGAGCAGCGATAGCATGGCGAATATCACCAAGCCGCCATTGCAGATTGTCAACCGGACAGGACTTAAAGTCGTTGTCCAGGTCAATAACCCCGATACCGTTCCCAGCGGGGTTGGCAAGCAAGTGTTGGCGGCAAAAAATCTCTACGATCAATATACTGCCCTGGGCATGAAGCCGGGAAAGGATTACGAAATCGTGATGGTGTTCCGGGCTGACGGTGCCCAGTTTCTGCTGACCGATGAAGCTTACGACCAGAAAGTGAAACAGCCGCATCCCAAGGGCAATCCCAATCGAGCGATACTCGATGCGCTAAACAAGGGCGGCGTAACAATGGACGAATGCGGTGTGGCGATGAAGTTAAAAGGCTACACGACTGAAGATATCCTTCCCTATAGCCGGGTTGTCGCATCGGGCATCGGCGCAATGGTCGATTTGGAGAAATCCGGCTATCTCTCCATTACCCCATAAGGCGGGCAGCCGTCGCGGAAAGTGACGGCTTTCGGTTGCCAGCCATACGTTTTCTAGCCACGCTCCGCCCACCAGCCGGAAATGGTGTCGATGAGCCGGATGGTGCCCGGAAGGCGCGCGTAGGCAGCCTGCTGGACCGCGCTGGCGGGTTCGAGGGTGCGCCACCACACGATGAACTGCCGGATCAGTGCGCGGGCCGGGATCTGTTCCGGGGCGAGACCGGGGAAACCCTGCAACCCGAAGCCCGCTTCGACGTCCTGCAGGCAGGCGAAGATGTAATCGCGGTCCGGCCCGAAATCGATCGGCTGGTTCGGGGCGCGTCGGACCATGCGCTGTTCGCTGAGCTCGGGGATGTAGTCCTTCATCGCGGAACGCCCGGCCACCGCGCGGCTAGCCGAACAGTCCCTCGCGCAGGAAGGCCTTGTAGCGTTTCATCACCGGCTTGGGGATCGCCGCCTCGGCGTGCACGCGCAGCGGGTGGATGGCTTCAAGCGTCAGGGTGCCGGATTCCTGGCGCGCGGCACGGATGGCGTCATGCACGGCGCGGTCGAACAGCGGCGCAGCCAGATGGCGGACGGCGTCGTAGATGGCCATCACGGCCAGCTTTTCGCCGGACAGCATCTTGCATTTGTTGTCGAGGATTTTGAGCACGACTGCGGTGGTGCAGTCGATTTGGTCGGGGGTGAAGGCTGACTGGATGGCCCATTGGGCGGCGGGGTGGAGGGTGGGGGTTGCGGTGGTCATGGCTGCCTCGCAATGCAGCCCTTCGACAGGCTCAGGGCGAACGGGCTGGGGGTTCGCGGTTTTAGGATGAGCGGACCAAGGGGTCGCGGCCCACTGGAGAACGGCTCAAGGGCTAGGCGAACAGTATTGGGCCGCCTCATGCCTGCGAATCCGACCAGCGCTCCGAGCGGAACGCGGTGGCGATGGCGGCGGCGCGGGCTTCCTGCAGGGCGTCGGCGTCGAGCGCGGCGGTGTCGATGCCGGCGCAGGCCTGCAGCGCGATGCCGAGCAGGACCGCTTTCGGGTAGACCTGTTGCGTCCGCCCGCCATAGGCGCGGTAGTCGCACGCGCACAGCGTCATCAGCTGGACGAAGCGTTCCGGGTAGTCGAAGGCGCCGACGCGCACCAGCAGCGCGGCGACCGGGCCGGCGCGCACTTCGCCCACGCGGTGCACCCGCTCGCATTCGGCGAGCGCCAAGAGGGCCAGTTCGCGGCAGTCGTCCGATATCCGGAAGCGCTCGCACATCGCCTCGATGCGGGGGCGGCCGCGCTCGACGTGGCGATAGTGGACCGGCAGGTGCTCGGGCGGGGAGTCCGACTTGCCGACGTGCATCGCCATCGCGGCGAAGCGCACCGGCAGCGGCGCGCCACGGCGCGCGGCCTCGTCTAGCCCGCGCAGCAGATGCTGGCCGATGTCGACCTGCGGCGGATCGTCGGCGATCTGAGGCACGCCGAACACGCCCGCCACCTCGGGCAGCACCTCCATCAGCGCGCCGCTGGCGTAGAGCGCGCGGAACATGTTGGAGGGGGTCCGCGCC
>JAJXTJ010000241.1 GCA_021783895.1 Pseudomonadota bacterium
GCGGATCAACCGCCTTGTAGACTGCGCCCATCGCACCCTGCCCAAGCACGGATACCACTTCATAACGACCGAATCTAGTTTGATTGTGCATGCAGGGGACCGGCCGGATGGCTTGCTTGGGGCAATTTATGGTGCGAAAATTCTTATGGGGAAAGTATAACAAACACAACGAGACTACCGTTTTGACAAACACCGCATCCAGCATACCCCTGTCAATTGAAATCGCCGCCAAGACCGACCCGGGCTTGCTGCGAAGCCTGAACGAGGACAGTATTGCCACTGTCAGCAATCTGGGCCTGCTGGTTCTCGCTGACGGCATGGGGGGCTACCAGTCCGGCGATGTGGCCAGCAGCCTTGCCACTCAAGTCATCGTGGAAGGATTGACCCAGGAATTGCAGGGCACATCCAACCACAACGGTGACGTTGCTGCGGTTGTCGAAAATGTTGTAAAAAAAGCCAACCAGGCGATTTATCTGGAAGGCCAGCAACGCGCGCAGCGTGTTCACAACAGCCAGAGCCAGGCCATGGGGTCGACGCTGGCGCTCCTGCTGTTTCGCAACAACAAGGTCACGGTAGCGCACGTCGGCGATTCCCGCATCTATCGCCTGCGCGCGAACCGTCTGGAATTGATGACGCACGACCATTCCCTGTTACAGGAACAGATCGACCAGGGGATACTCAGCTCGGAGGCCGCGGCAAGCTCGCACAATCGCCACCTTGTGACGCGCGGGCTGGGTCTGCAAGCAGAAGTGGAGGTCACACTCGACGAGCGCGAGGCCCTGCCTGGGGACCTCTATCTGGTCTGCTCGGACGGCCTGAACGACATGGTCGACAACACGGATATCGAACTGGTACTCACCTCGCTTCAGGCCAATTTGCCGCTTGCCGCCAGCCAGCTGGTCATGATCGCCAACGACAATGGCGGTGACGACAATATTTCAGTGATGCTGGCAAAAGTCGGGGCGCATCCCACGCCAGGCTCCAGGAAGAATGGTTTCTTCAACTGGTTATTCGGACGCTAAACCCCTATGGCAAAACTAATCGTCAGTCAAAACGGCGAGGTCATCGACAACCGCTTCCTCAGCGAGTCCGGCTTCACGATCGGCAGCCGGCCCGACAGTGACCTGTGCCTCACCATCCCCGGGGTCAGCCGGTCGCATGCCCGCATCACCTCTGTCGGAAACGATGACATCCTGGATGACCTGGACAGTACCAACGGTACGTTGGTGAATGGCCAGCCCATTACCCGGCACATTCTGCAAAATGACGATGTCATCGAAATTGCCGACGTCCAGATTCGCTACCGCAACCATAAAGCCATCGATGGCCCCAGCTTCGACAGAACGATGATCATTCAGGCATCTGCCCTGGAAGGCGATGCATCTGCCCAGCCGGTTGGCGCCTATGCGCTGGCGACGGCAAAAAAGGAGCGCCGCTTCCGAGCAGGCGCCCATCTGGGATTGGTCCGCGTGTTCAATGGCACCCAGCCCAGCAAGGAAATCGAATTGTCCCGGGTGCTGCATACCTTTGGCACACCGGGAAAACAGCTTGCCGTGATCAATGCCCGTCCACACGGCTACTTCATCACCCATGTCGAGGGGAAAAAGCCGGCGCGCGTGAACGGCAAATCCATCGGTCTGCAACCCCAGCCACTGACGCCCAATGACGTGATCGAAGTGGGCGACGAAAAGCTGCTGTTCCTGCTCAAATAGGTGAATCACCGCCCTGCCAGCCACGCCCTCCAGCCCCCGTATACCGTAATGTCCTGCGCATCGGCTACACCGATGCCTTCGCAGATGAACCCGTTCACGACTGATCCATCGGCCAGTTCCAGCTTGCCGATGCCGAGCGGCGCAGGGATGCCGGCGACGAAGGTACCGAACTGGCTGGCGGGCATTTCCCAGACTTCGCAGGCGATGGCGGCGCCGCCACTTTCCACCTGGATGAGACCGGGTCGCTTGCCGTCTGGCAGGGCGTAGAAGCGGTATTTCGGCGCGGTCTGCGTCGTTGCCACCCAATGCGCGTTGCGCTCGGTGAGCTGGTAATTGAGCGGCAGGCCGCTCAAGTGGGCGCCGACGACGGCGACCCGCACCTGGCCGTCCGGCAGCAGATTCAATTTCCCGGCAGGCGGCAGCGCGTGATCGGTGGCACCAAGCTTGCCGCCCAGCGCCTGCTGCATTTTTGACGCCAGGTGCAGCAGCGGGCCGTCCTGATGCGGCGGCGCGATGAGGGTGACGCCGAACGGCAGGCCGTCGTTCTGGAACCCGGCCGGCACCGCGGTGGCAGCAAGGTCGAGCAGGTTCATGAAGTTGGTGTAATAGCCGAGGTTGGCGTTGAGGCGGATAGGGTCGGCCTGCATTTCGTCCACACGATAGATCGTGCCGGCGGTGGGGGTGAGCATCACGTCGATGTCGTTCCACACCGCATCGCACACCCGTTTGGCCGCACGCAGCCTGTAGAGATGGGCGAAGGTGTCGGCGGCGCTGATGTCGCGGCCGCCGGCAATGATTTCGCGCACCGGTGGAAACACCTTGTCGGGCTGCGCGTCGAAGAATTCGCGGATGGCGAGATAGCGCTCGGCGACCCAGGGACCACCGTAGAGCAGGCGCGCGGTTTCGAGGAAGGGTTTGAGGTCGATCTCCACTGGCGTGCCGCCGAGTGCTTGCATGCGTTCCACCGTTTCGCCGAAAAGCCTCTCGGCCTCGGCGTTGCCGAAAAATTTCAAATCTTTCTGCATCGGCACGCCGAAGCGAAAACCGGCCGCACGGCCGAAGTCGAAACCGTGCGGCGCCAGCGGACGCGAATATTCATCGGCGGCATCGAAGCCGGCGGCCACCGCCAGCACGCGCTCGGCGTCTTCTGCCGTCAGCGCAAAAATCGACACCGCGTCGAGCGAGCGGCAGGCGGGTACCACACCGCGCGTGGACAGCGCGCCGCAGCTCGGCTTGTGGCCGACGAGGTTGTTGAAGGCGGCGGGCACGCGGCCGGAGCCGGCGGTGTCGGTGCCGAGCGAGAAGCTCGCCAGCCCCAGCGCCACCGCCACCGCCGAACCGGAACTGGAGCCGCCGGAAATGGTGTCGGGGTTGAAGGCATTGCGGCAGGCGCCGTAGGGCGAGCGGGTGCCGTTGAGGCCGGTGGCGAACTGGTCGAGGTTTGTCTTGCCGATAGGAATGGCGCCGGCGTCGATCAGGCGCTGCACCACCGTCGCATGTCGCTCCGGCGTGTAGGCGTACTCGGGGCAGGCGGCGGTGGTGGGCAGGCCGGCGAGGTCGATGTTGTCCTTGATGGCGAAGGGGATGCCGTAGAGCGGCAGGCTGGCGATGTCCTTGCCTTCAAGCGTGCGGGCATAGGCGCGCAGCGTGTCGGCGTCGAGGCGGCTGATCCAGATGTGGTGGCTGTCCTCGCCGGCCATGCGGTTGAGCAGGTCTTCCACCAGGGCGAGCGGGCTGAGCTCGCCGGATTGATACAGGCTGCGCAGGGTGGCGATATTCAGGGGGGAGATCATGTCAGTCGATTTTGATGGAGGAATGCCTGGGGTCGATCCGGCATCCGCATGTATTGGAAACCATGCACTCTACACAAAATGCACGGGTGCCTCCCAGACTGCCAGCACCACACAGCCTTCCGGACTGGCGACGCTGTGCCGCGTACCCGGAAGACTCACCAGCAGGGTACCGGCGTGATAC
>JAJXTJ010000242.1 GCA_021783895.1 Pseudomonadota bacterium
GAGGCCGGTCACAAAGCTGGGCCACGGGCCGCTTTCCAACTGGTCGAGCATTGGCGTGTCATATTGTTTCTTGGCCATGGTCGTGATCTCCTTGAAAAAGTGCAGCGTAGATTAATTCCCGATCCGCGCTTAATTAACGCATTGAGCAAAACGGGGCGAGACTGTTTACACTTGGTAGACTAAGTATAGTAATACTATATGAAACAAGTCAAGTATTTTGTGTGCCAAGAGTTCGATCGGAACGGCAAGACGTGAAGAACCGATTTGAGGAGGTTGGATGTTATCCTGGCAGGGCGCCGGACGTCTTTAACGCGAAATCTAAAAGTAGTTAACCACTGTTTTCAGGTTTAATGCAGGTGCTTCTTCCTGAAATGCAGCAGGCTCCCTCCCGAGGGCTGGAAATCGGGCTCGGACGTAGCGCTCTTGCGTCTTTCCAGGTCGTGGTCAAACAGGATATTGACCAGGTCGGTGACCTGCACGACATCTTCCTGGCTGAAATGGCGGGAGAGCAGGCTGCCGACGTCTTCGATCATGTGCTGTCGTTGTGCCAGGTGGATGGATTCTTCGTTCGGGCCGACGAAGAGAAGCTGGTACTCGTCGCGACCGTCTTCGTAGTAGTAGGTCAGTTCGATCTGTGAGGCGCTCTCGGTCAGTGGGCCGAGTTCGTACAGCGCGTCCTGTAGCCGGCTCAGGAAATTTTTGCCGACTTCGCCGGTCCAGCATATTTCCAGAGTGCGGTCGGGGCGGTGAAAGACGATGCCGGGCTCATCCTGTTCCAGGCTGCGCGCTTCGGCGATGCTTTCCACATCCAGATAATCCAGCCACTTGCGCAGGCTGTTTTCCACTTGGGCCAGGGTGACGCCCTTGCAGAGGTTGAGAACGCCGTGTACGTGGACTTCGATGCGCATGATGCAACTCCCGGAAACAAGCAACAGCCGCCATTTTACCCCATCGCCTCAGCCGTGGGCATGGAATATAATCCGCCCCATGTTCACGTTTGCGCCGATCGGCGTTGTCCATTCCTGTTTCAAGGAAAAGTTCGGCATTCCCCGCCAGCCGGGCCTGGTGCCGGCGGCGCGGGCGGTGCTGGAGCTGTTGCCGCCGTATAACCGGGCAGAGGCGGTGCGTGGGCTGGAAGGCTTTTCGCACATCTGGGTGAGCTTTGTCTTTCACGCCTGCCTGGACGAGTCGCGGAAACCGACAGTGCGCCCGCCACGCTTGGGCGGCAATCGCCGCTTGGGCGTTTTTGCGACCCGCTCCACCCATCGCCCCAATCCCATCGGCCTGTCGGCGGTGGAACTGGAACGCATCGAAGCTGCGCCGGGCCGGGTGCTGCTGCACCTGAAGGGCGCGGATCTGCTGGATGGCACGCCGGTTCTGGATATCAAACCCTACCTGCCGTATTCGGACGTGATCCCCGCCGCAACCGGCGGTTTCGCGGCGGAAGCCCCCTCCGCCCTGTTCGAGGTGAATTTCAGCCGACCTGCTCTGGAGCGTTGCGCGGCGGTGCCGGAACTGGAGCTGCTGATCTGCCAGATTCTGAGCCAGGACCCGCGCCCTGCCTACTATGGAAAGAATGACGACAGGCGGGTTTTCGGCATGAAACTGCTGGATTACGATGTGAAGTGGGAAGTGCATGGCGATACGGTGATGGTTACTGCCATTGACGTCGCTGGCGAGTAAAATTCAAACGCGTTTACCGCGTCCTCAGCGTTCAATCACTTTCTCAGGTTTATAATTTCACCATGAAATACCTCATCATCCCCGTCACCCAGCTCGACCAGAACTGTTCCCTGATCTGGTGCGAGCAAACCCTCGCAGCGGCCCTGGTCGATCCCGGCGGAGATGCCGATGTACTGCTTGCCGCCGTGAGGGAAAACGGCCTGCATCTGACCAAACTGTTGCTTACCCACGGCCATCTCGATCATGTCGGGGCAGCGGTGGAGCTCGCCGCAAAGCTGGACATCCCGATCGAAGGGCCGCAGCGAGAAGACGCCTTCTGGCTGGAGGCTCTGCCGCAGCAGAGCGCGATGTGGGGCTTTCCGCATATCCCGGTGTTCACGCCGGATCGCTGGCTGGAACAGGGCGACACTGTGAGCGTCGGCAACCAGCTGCTGGAAGTGCTGCATTGCCCCGGCCATACCCCCGGCCACGTGGCATTTTTCCATCGCTCCAGCCAGACCGCCTTCGTCGGTGATGTTCTGTTCAAGGGCTCGATCGGCCGCACCGACTTCCCGCACGGCGATTACCCGGCGCTGATCCGCTCGATCCGCGAGCGGTTATTCCCTCTGGGCGACGAGGTGACCTTCATCCCCGGCCACGGCCCGGCATCCACTTTCGGCCAAGAGCGGCTCACCAATCCTTATGTGGGCGATGGAGCCAGGACAGGATGAATATGATGCTCAAGAGTAATAATTTAGTTCGTGGCGAATGTTAGGACAAAATCATAATGTCAAAATCAATTGATGGGCTGCGTACAAAATGGGGCGCTTTTAAGGCGGTCATACGAGCCACATGGCTTTGGCGTGTTTATGGTATTTGCACCATGAAACGGCCATGGATTTCCTTATTGGCACCTTTGATATTCGGCCTTACGCGAGTTGTCGGTGACAAGTCGGAACATCCCGGTTTCGGCAATTTGGCGTTGACACTTTCTAACTATAGAGGACACAATATGTGCGTATGATTAATAAAAGAGGTCTCAAATGCAAGTTTCAATGCGTGAATTCAAGTCTCATTTGTCCCAATACGTCAGTCAAGCCCAGTCTGGCCAACTCATAGAGCTGACTTCGCATCGCAAGGTGGTGGCGCGCCTTGCAGGGGTGCCGCCAGTCGAAGGGGCCGGTGTTTCGCGCTTGTTGGCCGCAGGCGCGGCGACTTGGCAAGGCGGCAAACCGGAAGGGGCTGCGCTGGTGTTGCAGCAGAAAGGAACGCCTGTTTCCAGAATGGTATTGGAAGATCGCGGATGATTTTGTTCTGCGACACTTCCGCCCTGCTGAAGCTCTACATTGCGGAACCGGGGAGCGAGACGCTCAAGGCGCGTGTGCTTGAGGTTGATGCCGTCGCGGTGTGCCGCATCGCATGGGCGGAAGCGCACGCTGCATTGTCCAGACGTGCGCGCGAAGTGCCCGAGGATGAGGTGGTCATCGAAGCGGCAAAAGCGGCGCTCGCGGCAGACTGGCCGCGTTTTGTGGTGCTGGATATCGACCAACCGCTTGTTGAAAGGGCTGGAGAATATGCTGACACCTTCGCCCTGCGTGGCTATGACAGCATCCAGCTTGCTGCGGCTTTTGAAACAGGCCATATTTCACAATCCCCCATATTCTTTGCGTGCTTCGATTCACGTTTGAACAAGGCAGCCAAGTTGCTGGGCATGTCGTGTCTGTGATGCTTCACTGCATCTTGCCAAGCCAATTCCAGATTGAAAAACTCAGGTAGTAAAGCGTAGGGTGCGTTCACGCACCATTTAGGCATGCTGGTGCGCGCGGCGCACCCTGCTTCCGCCGGTGTGGCGAATGAATCAGCGCTTCCCTAATGGATTATTCGGGCTTAATTCTACTTTGACACATTTATTCATCATATTGAGCTTGCCATTTGCCTTGTCTGCTGCCGATAGGCTGAATCTTTGGATGTCTGTCGTCGTTCGTGCCGCTGGATTATTTGCTGCGCCAGGGTT
>JAJXTJ010000243.1 GCA_021783895.1 Pseudomonadota bacterium
AGGTGAACTAGGCGGATGTTTTGGCCCAAACTGGCAATGCCGTCTGGATTATTGGATGCCATGCATAACTAGGGTTTCGTGTGAGCCTCCCTTGTATCCATGGCGACAACGAGGCAAGGAGCAATGTCGTGAAACTAATGTTCTGTCCCAGCTGTTTTGACGTTTTCAAACTGGTCATCGCGGAGCCTCGTTCCTGCATATGCGGCGCCGTTCGTGGGCAGCTGGTGGATAATGAATTCGCCAGAACCAACGGGCAGGGGGTGAGTGTCGTGATAGGCAATGGGTCCTTGATTCAGGCCATTGCCAAGCTCAGTGCTTTGAAACAAGAAAAAGACAATAAGTTCTACCAAAAGCAAGCCTCGGTGCTTTGTTGGGTAAGGCCGTCTAGTGGCCCAGGGAATCCGCGAACGCGGATCGAGCAGGTCGGAGACAAACCGCTTGGCGGCTCGGTGAAATTGCTTTACCGGGCGGTCAAACACTTCCGAGAGGAGCATGCCGAACCGCAACCTGAACCGGCATGGGTGGCGGAAGCCGAGGCCCTGTTATCTCGTATCCCCCCCAGTTCATATTCATGATAGCGGGATTGCCGTCTCGACAACGACCACTTCCCGGGTCGGAAGCGAGGAATGGCCTACTGGAAGGGCACAGCCGGGGTTTTCCCCGCCTTTTTCCTCGTGCGCGGCGCGGGGGCTGGCGAGGCGCGCACCGCAAACGCCGAACGGTTGGCCGAAACGCCTGGTGAACCTCGTATCGCAGCCTAGCCTGCGCGCATAAATTTCAGCGTGATCGCCATCGAAAATTTTTCCGCCTCACGCGGCGCTGTGCAGCCAATTTATGAATACATGAAGCACACTTGAGGTAACATTCGTACCATAAAATTTCCAATAATCTGGATGAAGAGGAAGACAACGATGCATGGTTTCAAGAAACTGCTCCTGCCCCTCATGGTCGCGACTGCGCTCATCGCAGGATGTGGCGACGAAAAAGACAAAGCGGGCGAAGAGAGCAAGCCGACTCAGGTGGCGGCCAAGGTCAACGGTACCGAACTGACGGTGTCGCAGGTGAACTACGCGCTGCAGCGCATCCCCAATCTCGACAAGGAGCAGACCAAGGCGGCTTCGCTGCAGGTGATCCGCAACCTGGTTGACCAGGAGGTGCTGGCGCAGAAGGCGCAGTCCGAGAAGCTGGATCGCGACCCCACGGTGGTGCAGGCCTTGGATGCGGCGCGTCGCCAGATCATGGCCGAGGCCTACATGAGCCGCAAGCTGGGTACGCCGGCGGAGCCGACCGATGCCGAGGTGACGGATTACTTCAACAAGCATCCGGAGCTGTTCACCAAGCGCAAGATCTATCGCCTGCAGGAAATCGCGATCAAGGCGCCGAAGGACAAGCTCGAGGCGATTGGCGTCCAATTGCGGGCTTCGAAATCGCTGAACGAGTTTGTTGATTGGCTGAAGACTGAGAAATACCCGGCCCAGGCCTCGCAGGTCGTGAAGCCGGCCGAGCAATTGCCGCTGCCGATGGTGGCCAAGCTGTCGGAGATGCCGGACGGCCAGGCAATGGTCGTGAACACGCCTCAGGGGATGACCGTGGTCGTTCTGGCCGATTCGCAGTTGCAGCCGGTGACACTGGAGCAGGCCAAACCGGCCATTGCGCGCCTGCTGCAAAACGAGGCGCGGCAGAAGGCCGCCAAGGCCGAACTGGACAACCTGAAGGCCGCGGCAAAGATCGAATACGTGGGCGAGTTTGCCGATGCCGGCAAGGAGGCGACAGCCCCCGCCGAGCAGCCCGCTGCAAGCGCGCCTGCTGCTCCGGCCAAGGATGCTGCCGCACCCGCCGCTGACGCCGATGCGATCAGCAAGGGCGTTTCCGGTCTGAAGTAAACAAGAAGCAAGGGGCAAGATACAAGAGACAGAGTGTTCGTGAGCGGGAGAACTCGCTCGCCTGTCTTGGCTCTTGCCTCTTGAACCTTGCTTCTTGCGTTTTTCGACTCGTGTTCATGTCCCCCGTATTCGTTCGCAGCCTGCCGTTCGCGCTGTATATCGCCCTGCTTGCCTTGGAAGGCCTGTTGCCGGACTGGGCGCCCGGCTTCGACGTGCGCTGGCTGTACCCGGTGAAAGCCGGTCTGGTCGCGTTGGCGCTGGCGGTGCTGTGGCGCCATTACACCGAACTCAGGTCATATGGCCTGCCGCTGAAGCATCTGCTGCTGTCGCTGGCAGTCGGCGTGGTTGTGCTGGTGCTGTGGGTCAACCTCGACGCCGCCTGGATGCTGATGGGCGAGGCGGGCAAGGGCTATAACCCTACCGATGAAGCCGGCAGGATCGACTGGCTGCTGGTGACATTCCGTATCACCGGTGCGGCGCTGGTGGTGCCCGTCATGGAAGAGCTATTCTGGCGCTCCTTTCTGCAGCGCTGGGTGCAACAGACCGATTTCCTGGCGCTGGACCCTGGACGGATCGGTTTCAAGGCACTGCTCATCGCCAGTGCGCTGTTCGCCGTCGAACACCTTCAATGGCTGGCCGGCCTGGTCGCCGGGCTGGCGTATGGCTGGCTGTATATCCGCACGCGCAATCTGTGGGCGCCGATCATTGCGCATGGCGTCACCAACGGTGCGCTGGGTGCGTATGTGGTGACCACGGGACACTGGAGTTTCTGGTGAAGCGAGCGGTGTCGCTTGTGGGGATGGCGCTCGGCGTGGCGCTTGCCACGCCCGCCCACGCGAAGGAGGGTGATACCTTCCGCCCATTCGTGTCCTACGGCTGGTTCTACGACAGCAACCTGTTCCGCCTGGCCGACAGCGAAAGCCCCGGCACGCCGCGTGACGACCGCTACAGTGTGCTCAGCGCTGGACTGAACATGGACTGGAAGCCGGGGCGGCAGCAAATTGTCGCCAGCGCGACGAAAACCCGTGTGCGCTACGACCGCAATTCGATGTTCGATTCCGACGGCAATGACTACAAGGGCACCTGGCACTGGCGTCTGGGAAACCGGCTGAGCGGCAACCTGGGCGCATCCGAATCGCTCAGCCAGAGCAATTTCGACAGCGTCGGGCAGGTCAACAACCAGGTCACGCGCAAGCGCCGCTTCGGCCGCGCCGACTGGGAGTTCCACCCGCGCTGGCTGATCGGCGGGGGCATCGATGATGCGGACTACACGAATAGTGCCCCTTCGCTGGCTTCGCAGGATGTTCAGCAGCAGGCGCGCGATGTTACGTTGACCTACCGCACGCCCAAGGGCAGTACCCTGCGCGCGCAGGTGAGAAGGGTCGACGCTGAATATCCCAACGCACAAGTTCTGCAAGCCTTCATTTTTCCCTTCCCTCCTTTCCCTGTCATTCCTGCCGAAGTAGCGGACAACAGCTACAGGCAGACCGAATACAATCTGCTCGGCGACTGGTCTGTTTCCGGCAAGTTGAAACTGCACGGGGAGGCGGGGTGGGTCGACCGCCAGTACGAAAACGTCCTGCGGGGGAGTTACAGCTATTATGTGCCGCAACCCAAGCAGCGCCCCAATTTCAGCGGCTTCATCGGTCGCCTATCGGGCGATTGGTACGCTACCGGCAAGACGCTGCTTAGCTTCTCCGTCTACCAGGAACTGGGTGGTGCGCAGGATATCAACGCCAGTTCGGTGCTGAAGAAAGGCGCGAGCCTGAATGGCGTGTGGCTGATGCGC
>JAJXTJ010000244.1 GCA_021783895.1 Pseudomonadota bacterium
CATTGGAAAGCGCCTTGACGACGTGCTCCTGGCCTACCAGTTCAGTGAAGGTTTTGGGGCGCCATTTACGCGCCAGGACTTGGTAACTCATGGAGGAAATTGTACCAGATTCCGATCTGACCGGCAGAGCGCCAAACAGTAGTATAGGGTGGCGAGCCCTACCCCCGGCACTTGCAATAAGTAGCTGTGGCTGCTTCCTTCCGGATCTGACCAGGTTCACTACCTTGCAATGCGGGGAGGCCCGCCATAAGCCTGGCGGAGAGGGCGGGATTCGAACCCGCGTCAGGATATTATCCTGAACACGCTTTCCAGGCGTGCGACTTAAACCACTCATCCACCTCTCCGAAGAGCCGGGAAGGATAAACCAGAACCGGACTCGAATCAATATCAGGAGGAAATTAGTTTCCTTCGGAAGTAGGTGCCACCGGACGCATCAGCAGTGCCGGGATGGGTTTCTTCGCAACCTGGCGCAGGTTAGCGTGAGGTGTGGACGCGAGTTGAGCCGCCTCTGGCTTGGGAGGCGGCGTCACATAGGGCGCATCCAGCGAATTGACGGGGGGGCGTGGAGCCACACTTCTGCCCTCCCTACTGCCCCGCCCTTCCCTGTTGCGTGAATGTTCCGCAGGGCGTGACTCACGCCGGGGCCTGTCTGAGAATCCCGCTCGGGCTGCGATCTGGGCGGTCGCACCCGGCTCGAAGCCGGGCACGGTTTTTCTGGGCAATTCACGTTTCAACATGGACTCGATGTCCGCCAGCATCCTCAGTTCGTCCGCGCACACCAGCGAAATGGCCTCGCCGCTGCTGCCGGCGCGTCCGGTTCGACCGATGCGATGGACGTAATCTTCCGGCGCGTGCGGCAGGTCGAAATTCACCACCAGGGGAAGCTGGTCAATATCCAGGCCGCGAGCGGCGACATCGGTCGCGACGAGAACCCGAACCGTGCCCGCCTTGAACTCCGTCAGCGCCTGGGTGCGCTGCTGCTGGCTCTTGTCACCGTGAATCGAGGTGGCGCTAATGCCGTCCTGCTCCAGTTGTTGGGCAAGACGGCCGGCGCCGTGCTTGGTTCGGCTGAACACCAGGACTTGCTGCAGGTTATCAACCTTGATCAGGTGCGCCAGCAGTTCGCGCTTGCGTCCGTGGTCAACCGGGTAAATGACCTGGGTGACATTCTCGGCAGCGGCATTGCGGACGGCAACTTCGATCAGCACCGGGTCGGTGAGCAACTGATCGGACAGTTTCTTGATTTCGCCGGCGAAGGTGGCGGAAAACAGCAGGTTTTGCCGCTTCGCCGGCAATAGGGCAATGATGCGCTTGATGTCGGGGAGAAAGCCCATGTCCAGCATGCGGTCGGCCTCATCCAGCACCAGAATTTCCACCTTGGACAGGTTGACGGTTTTCTGCTCGACGTGGTCGAGCAAACGCCCGGGAGTCGCCACCAGGATTTCCACGCCGCTTTTCAGCGCGCCGATCTGTTCTTTTATATTGACCCCGCCGAATACCACGGTGGATTTCAACGGCAGGTATTTGCCATAAGTCTGTACGCTTTCTTCCACCTGCGCGGCCAGTTCGCGTGTTGGCGTAAGGATCAGTGCGCGTACCGGGTGTTTGGCCGGCGAAGTGCTGGTGTTGGCGTGGACGCTCAGAAGCTGAAGCAAAGGCAGGGTAAAGCCGGCGGTTTTGCCGGTGCCGGTCTGGGCGCCACCCATGAGATCGCGCCCTTCAAGCACGACCGGAATGGCTTGCGCCTGGATCGGCGTGGGCTCGGTATAGCCTTGGTCGGCGACCGCGTGCAGCAGTTCGGCAGAAAGGCCGAGGGTTTCAAACGACATGTATTGCGTCTCCTAAACATCGGCCCGCAAAATATTCAGCCGGTCCAGGCAGATCGTGACAAAGTTAAAACTCGAGGGTGGGGTATACTACGCGGGCTTGTGCGGCAGACCGGATTGCACGACAACAAATCCTTGCCGCAAGATTATACGCCAGCCAAATCAATTTACCAAGTGACTGATATATCGATTTTTTTCAACCGATTGCAGAAAAACTTCCGGCACTGGGCGAAGTGGGCAAAACGGCGCGGCATCAGCTGCTACCGTGTCTATGACCGCGACGTACCGGAGTTTCCCGTTGCGCTGGATATTTACGAGCATAGGGCTCACCTGCAGGAATTCGACACCGGCTGGCAGATCGGTGAGGAGGAGCATGAACGCTGGGTGGAAAGCGTGCGCGCCGCTGCGAGCGAAGTGCTGGCCCTGCCTCTTGCCGCCGTTTTCTTCAAACAAAGGCGGCGTCAGCGCGGCCTGATGCAGTATGAAAAAACCGGCGCACGGGGCGAGGATTTTGTGGTGCACGAAGGCGGCCACCGGTTTATCGTCAACCTGGAAGAATATCTCGACACCGGTCTGTTTCTCGACCACCGCAACACCCGGCGCATGGTGCAGGAGAAAGCCTCTGGCAGGCGCTTTCTCAACCTGTTCGCCTATACCGGCAGTTTCACGGTCTACGCCGCCGCGGGCGGCGCCAACCGTTCAACCACTGTGGATTTGTCCAATACCTACCAGGATTGGGCGCGCCGCAACTTCGAGCTGAACGGCATGAATCTGGAGCGGCATGAACTGGTGCGCGCCGACGTGTTCAGCTTCCTGGACGACGAAGTAAGGCGCGGGGAAAATTACGACCTGATCGTCATGGACCCGCCCACTTTCTCGAATTCCAAGAAAATGAGCGGCGTGCTCGACGTGCAACGCGACCACCCCCGGCTTATCAACCAGTGCCTGAAACTTTTGCCGGAAAACGGCGAACTGTTCTTCTCGACCAACCTGCGCAGCTTCCAGCTCGACGAAGCGGCGCTGGCCACGAAGAATATCCGGGAAATTTCCGCTCAGACCGTCCCCGAAGACTTCCGCAACAAGAAAATTCATCGCTGCTGGCTGATCAGAAAGCGCTATCCTTGATCGTCTGCAAAGGGGGCTGATTCAGCACGCCGTAGCAACCGGCGATGCCGGCAACGCCGATAGCGGCGGCTCCGGCCAGCATCCCCGCCGGCAGCAACCAGAAGTTGAAAACATAGGGCAAGTCGAGGATCCGGGTGCTCAGAATATAGCTCGTTCCGC
The DNA here is from genome assembly GCA_021783895.1 of Pseudomonadota bacterium. The sequence goes on from JAJXTJ010000244.1 coordinate 3,111, forward strand.
TCGCACCGAGCGCGGCGACCAGCCCGGCCAGCATGCCGATCCCGGCAAACTCGGCGAACAGGCCCGCCAGCAACTGACGCCGGCTCGCTCCCAGGGTGCGCAATATCGCGGTCTCGTAAATCCGCTCGTCGCGCGTGGCGGCAATCGCGGCATACAGCACCGTGAAGCCCATCAGCCAGGTAAACAGGAATACGAACTCGACCGCGCCGGCGACCCGATCCATGATGGTCCGCACCTGGTTCATCACGGCGGCCACGTCGATCACCGTCAGATTCGGAAACGCCTTGACCATTTCGTCGAGCAGGCCGCCCCGCGCATCCGGCAAATGGAAACTGGTGATATAGCTGGCGGGAAATTTTTCCAGCAGGCCGGGCGAGGCGACCACGAAGAAATTGACGCGAAATGAGTCCCAGTTTACCTTGCGCAGGCTCGCCACCCGTGCGCTGAAAGTCTCACCCCCGACCCCGTAGGTCAGTTCGTCGCCAAGGTTGATGGTTTTCCTCTTCGCAAACCCCTCTCCGA
>JAJXTJ010000245.1 GCA_021783895.1 Pseudomonadota bacterium
ATAGCTCATGGCACCCGGATGAAATGCGGTGATCTGGTTGTCATCGAGATCGGTGGTGATGAAGGCCTGTGCCGTAAATGCTTCGCTAACCTCGCGAATATAGGTTTGCGGAATTTCCAGGGCGTTGAGGCGCTGACGGTAGTCTGCAAAATCATGCCCTACCGTGGACATGATCAGGGGTTCACCCTCCAGCAACTTGAGATTGTAGGCAATGTTGCCGGCAGTGCCCCCATATTCGCGGCGCATTTCCGGAACCAGAAATGCCACGCTCAGGATATGGATCTTTTCGGGCAGGATGTGGTTTTGAAAACGGTCCCCGAACACCATGATGGTGTCGTAGGCCAGGGACCCGCAAATCAGTGTTTTCATTAGCCCAGTGCAGCCAGGGCCGCATCGTAGTCAGGTTCCTGCTTGATTTCGGAAACCAGCTGGGAGTGCAGAACGCGGTTGTTTTCATCCAGGACGACGACGGCGCGAGCCGTCAGCCCCCTTAATGGGCCATCGGTAATGTCCACGCCATAACGCTCGTGAAACCCGCGGTCGCGAAAGGTGGAGAGGGTGACCACGCGCTCAAGCCCCTCGGCACCACAAAACCGTGACATGGCAAAGGGCAGATCTGCCGCGATGACCAGCACAACGGTGTTGCCAAGGCTGCTGGCCTTTTCGTTGAATTTGCGGGTTGAAGTGGCGCAGGTCGGGGTATCCAGACTGGGCACGATGTTGAGGATTTTGCGTTTGCCCGCGTAGGTTGCAAGCGTATTGTCTGCAAGGTCTTTGCCCGTGAGCGAAAAGTCAGGCGCGGTTGCACCTTTTTGGGGAAAGCTTCCGGCAACGCTAACGGGTTTTCCTGCAAGTGTGACTGTAGACATTCAGCTCTCCTGGTTAACGAGTGTTTGGTATTGCGCTGCGCTCATCAGGCTTTCATAGGACTGCGCAGCCTCGGGTTGTAATTTGAAAAACCAGCTTTCATAAGGTGACGTATTGATGGACTCCGGCGAGCCGGGGAGCACCTCATTGACCGCGATGATCGTGCCAGCCACCGGGGCGTGAACATCGGAAGCCGATTTGACCGACTCCACCACGGCGCAGGCTTCATCGGCGCCCACAATTTTTCCCACTGGGGGCAATTCCACGAATACCACGTCGCCAAGCTGGGCTTGGGCAAAATCGGTAATCCCTATTGTGAGCGAACCATCAGGATTTTGGCGAGCCCATTGGTGGGTGGCTGTATAACGACGATCTTCGGGATCGGACATGGGTCATCCTCTTCTATCGGGTTGCAGTATAACTTATCCCCTTACGCCCGAAAGGCAGACCCAGTCGCCTGATTGTGAATGCAGCACAAGGGTGCAGGCGGGCTGGTAGGCTTCCATGACCATATCCGCCTGACGGGCAAGGATGCCTGACAACGTGATCCAGCCCCCGGGCTTGAGACGGTCGATCAAGAGTGGGGCCAGCACCGTCAGGGGTGCAGCAAGAATGTTGGCGACGATGCCATCAAATTGCCCCTGTGGCAGCGCGTCAGGCAGACAAAAATCAATAGCCACGGTATTACGTGTGGCGTTGTCGCGTGCAGCCGCGATTGCTGCCGTGTCAATATCCACTCCCGTGACGCTCCCGGCACCCAACATTTGGGCGGCAATGGCCAGAATGCCGGAACCGCAGCCGTAATCCAGGATACGTTGGTTTGCGGGTCGATGCTGTACCAGCCAGGCCAGGCAGAGCTGGGTTGTGGGGTGGCTTCCCGTGCCGAAGGCCTGGCCTGGATCAAGACGGATGTTGAGCGCCCGTGGATCCGGAGGCTGATGCCAGGTGGGGACAATCCACAACCCTGGAGCGGCCGGAATGGGGTCAAACTGGCTTTGGGTCAGACGGACCCAGTCCTGGTCGGCCACCACGTCGCTTTGATAGGCAGGAACTTCAGGCAGTCCTGCAACGAGCACTGCTTCACGCATCAGCGCGTGGGCATCTACCGTCAAGGGAACCAGGGCATCCACCAGGCAATGGGGCCACAGGGCGGGCGGGGGTTCGCCGGGTTCGCCGAAAACTTCAATTTCCGGGTGGCCGGCAAGGTTCTGTTCGATGCCGGCGGACAGCGCACCACAGGCCATCAGCGCGTCCGACAGCGCCTCTGCCTGCTCGGCGGGAACCTCGGCAATCAGGCGGGTCCAGGCCATTTATGACTGCTTTGCTTTGTCGCTGGCCAGTTTTTCCTGGAGATAGTGAATGCTGGTTTGTCCGGCAATAAAGCCCTTGTCCAGCAGCAACTGCTGATGCAGGGGAATGTTGGTCTTGATCCCTTCGATCACCATTTCTGACAAGGCGATACGCATCCGGGCCAGGGCCTGTTCTCGCGTGGCGCCGTGGGTCAGCACTTTTGCGATGAGCGAATCGTAATAGGGGGGGACAAAGTAATTATGGTAGATGTGGGAATCGATCCGGACACCAGGGCCTCCCGGTGCATGGTACTGGGTGATTCGTCCCGGTGAGGGAACAAACGTAAAGGGATCCTCGGCGTTGATTCGACACTCCAGGGCATGACCGCGCAGCACCACATCCTTCTGCTTGAAGGATAATTTGTTGCCGGCGGCAATCCGGATTTGCTCCTGTACGATATCAATGCCTGTGATGAGTTCGGTCACCGGGTGTTCCACCTGAACCCGGGTATTCATTTCAATGAAATAGAACTCGCCGTTTTCGTACAGGAATTCAAAAGTTCCGGCACCGCGATATTTGATACGCTTGCAGGCAGCAACACAGCTCTCGCCGATTTTGTTGCGCATCTTTTCGGTTATGCCGGGAGCCGGTGCTTCTTCGATGATTTTCTGATGGCGACGCTGCATCGAGCAATCGCGCTCACCCAAAAATACGGCGTTGCCGTGTTCATCGGAGAGTACCTGGATTTCAATGTGGCGCGGCTGCCCCAGAAATTTTTCCAGGTAGACCGTGTCATTGCCAAAAGCCGTTCGGGCTTCGCCGCGGGTCATGTCGAGTGCCGCAAAGAGGTCTTCCTCCTTGTCCACGACACGCATGCCGCGGCCCCCGCCTCCCGCTGACGCCTTGATTAAAATGGGATAGCCGATTTGTTCGGCAATCTTTTTAATCTCCTTGGGGTCTTCGGGAAGCAGCCCTTCCGAGCCGGGAACCACCGGCACGCCAGCAGCCTTCATGGCGCTCTTGGCGCTGATTTTGTCGCCCATCAGGCGGATGGTCTCGGCGCGCGGTCCAATAAAGACAAAGCCACTGTTTTCAACGCGTTCCGCGAAATCCGCGTTTTCCGACAAAAATCCGTAACCGGGATGGATGGCCTTGGCCCCCGTGACTTCGGCGGCCGAAATGATGGCGGGAATATTGAGGTAACTGCCCTGGGAGGGTGGAGGGCCGATGCACACGGATTCGTCTGCAAGCATGACGTATTTGGCGTCTGCGTCGGCTTCAGAGTGTACCGCAACGGTTTTAATGCCGAGCTCGCGGCAGGCACGCTGGACCCGCAGGGCGATTTCGCCGCGATTGGCGATCAGAATTTTTTCAAACATGGCGTTTTGATCGTTCAGGCGGTAGCAATGACGAAAAGCGGCTGGCCATATTCAATGGGCTGCCCGTTTTCCACCAAA
>JAJXTJ010000246.1 GCA_021783895.1 Pseudomonadota bacterium
TCATGGTGGGAAATGATGACATCGTTGTTGCGGATGATGGCCGCAATCGCGGCGCCGTCTGGCAGGTCGATTTCTTCGATCCGGCGGCCCACCACGCGCGAAGTATTGGCATCGCCATGCACCGCCGCCTCCAGCACCTCGGCCGCGCCGCGGCGAAGCGAATGCACCGCCACCATGTCGCCGCGGCGGATTTTGGACAACAAGGGGCCGACTGTGGCCTGGGCCGGCGAGATGGCGATGTCGATTTCGCCACCCTGCACCAGGTCGACGTAGGCCGAGCGGTTGATCAGCGCGATCACCCGGTGCGCGCCCATGCGCTTGGCCAGCAACGCCGACATGATATTGTCCTCGTCGTCGTTGGTCAGCGCGCGGAACACATCCATGGAAGCTATGTTTTCCTGCTCCAGCAGATCTTCGTCGGTGGCGTCGCCCTGCAACACCAGGGTGTGATGCAACTGCTCGGCCAGCAGATTGCTGACGCTCTTGTTGTGGTCGATGACCTTGACGTCGTAATCACTCTCGATTTGAGCGGCCAGCCGCCGCCCGATGTTGCCGCCGCCGGCGATCATGACTTTCCTGATCGGACGTTCCATACGGCGCAGCTCGCGCATCACTGAGGGAATGTCCTGCTTACGCGCCAGGAAGAATACTTCGTCATTGGGCTCGATCACAGTAATGCCCTTGGGCACAATGCCACGGTCACGCCGGTAGATCGCCGGAATGCGGCATTCCAGATTCGGCATGTGACGCTTGATGTCCTGCAGCTCGTGCCCCACCAGCGGGCCACCATGATAGGCGCGTACTGCCACCAGGCGCACCTTGCCGTCGGCGAAGTCGAGCACCTGCAAGGCTTCCGGGTGCTCAATCAGGCGCCGCAACGTATCGGTCACTTCCTGTTCGGGGCTGATGATGTCGTTGACACCGAAATGCTCGTACAGGAAGCCGGGCTCCAATCCAAGAAAGTCGCTGGAGCGAATCCGTGCGATGCGGGTGGGCACATTGAATAGCGTCGACGCGATACGGCACGCCACCAGGTTGGTTTCATCACTTTGCGTAACGGCGACCAGCATGTCGGCATCTTCGGCGCCCGCTTGTTCCAGGACGGAAGGGTGTGCCGCATGACCACGTACGATACGCAGGTCAAAGCGGTCCTGCAAAACGGTCAGACGGGCTGAATCGAGATCGACAACGGTAATGTCGTTGTCTTCGGCGACCAGGCTTTCGGCCAGATTGCCGCCGACCTGACCGGCGCCGAGGATGATGATTTTCACGTGTGTTCCTTCGACTACAGGTCTTCGTCCAGGCGTCGTCCGTGCCGGATATTCAACTGCTTGAGTTTGCGGTACAGGTGGGTGCGTTCCAATCCGGACTTGTCGGCAACGCGCGTCATGCTGCCGCCCTCCTGCTGAATCAGATGCTCGAAATACATGCGCTCGAAGGTGTCACGCGCTTCGCGCAATGGAATATCAAGCGGGATGCCGTGTGCAACCGCAGGCGCCGTCTGCTTCATCGGTGCCAGAACCCGGTTCACGTCGGTGGCATCCAATTCACCCCCAAGTGCCGTCACGGCCAGGGTGCGAATGACATTATTAAGCTGGGGCAGGTTGCCCGGCCACTCGAAATTACGCAGCTGGTTGAGCGCAGGCGTATTCAGCTTGCGCACAGGGCAGACGCCTTCTTCGATCAACTGGGCCAGCATGAAATTGGCAATATCCGGCACATCTTCCCGGTGGTCACGCAGCGGCGGCACCTGGATCGACAGGCTCGACAGGCGATAGAACAACCGGCTGTCAAACTCACCCGCCGCCACCATGGCATCGAGACTGCGGCTGCTGGCACAGATCAGGCGAGCGCCCCCGCCTTCCATGCGATCAAGCAGCAAGCCCAGGCCCTTTTGCTCCAGACGTCCTAGTTCACAGACTTCGGGCATGTACAGCGTGCCGTTGCCCAGCGCTTCCAGAAAGCTCAGCGGGTCGGACACCAGGCGCGCGCGGTCCTTGATTTCAATCCAGGGGGTGGCCGTCTGGTGCAGGAAATGCGCACAGATTTCAAAACCACTGCCGGACTCGCCCAGCAGCATCACCGGGGCCGTATTGCCTGCAATCTGCGTCAGGCGTTTTTTTAGTTCCAGAATCAGTGGGCTTTTTCCCAGCGCAGACAAATCCATGCCGGGTGTCCGTCGCGGCATCGCCACGCCACGCTTGATCGCCTTGTTGACGGTATCAATCAGCTTGGCCAGTGCGACGGGTTTTTCCAGGAAGTCCGCTGCGCCCAGTCGGGTTGCCTCAACCGCGGTATCGATGGTGCCGTGGCCGGACATCATGACCACCGGCATGGTGAGCTGGCCGCCTGCGGCCCACTCCTTAAGCAGCGTGACGCCATCGGTATCGGGCATCCAGATGTCGAGCAAGACCAGGTCGGGGCGGCGCTGGGAACGGAATGCACGGGCCGCTTCGGCATTTTCAGCGAGGTGCACGTCATACCCCTCATCGGTGAGGATTTCCGATAACAACTCACGAATGCCCACTTCGTCGTCGACGACGAGAATATGCCCGCTCACGTGTTTTCTCCGACAGACACAAAAATGGGCAGCGAAATGCGGATCACCGCGCCGCCCGATTTGCGATTTTCGATCTGGATTTTTCCCTGATGCTCTTCCACAATTTTTTTGACGATCGCCAACCCCAGTCCCGTGCCTTTGGCCTTGGTCGTTGCATAAGGCTCAAACAACCGCGTCATCAAATGCTCCGGAAAGCCGGCCCCATTGTCTGATACGGTCAGGCACACCGCATTATTATTGGGTCGCGTGCTCACTTCCACACAGGGAGCCGCATGACCATTCAGCGCATCTTGCGCATTCTGCAACAGATTATGTATCACCTGACGCAATAATGTGGAGTCTCCAGCAATTCGGGGCAAGTCGGCATCGAGTTCAAGCTTCAGGCCCAGGGACTTGGCATCGTACAAAGACAGCACTTCATGAACCAGGGCGTTGAGGTCCAGCGCCTCCAGCTTGGCACGCGGCATCCGCGCATAGCCGGCAAAAGCATCCACCATGCTTTTCATGGCGGCCACCTGATTGACGATGGTTTGCGTGGCACGCGCTAAAAACTCGGTTTCGGCCGGTTGCAGCTTGCCCTCCAGCTTGCGGGCAATGCGTTCGGCCGACAGCTGAATCGGGGTCAGCGGATTCTTGATCTCATGTGCAAGGCGCCGCGCCACTTCGCTCCAGGCGGCGTTGCGTTCGGCATCGATCAGCGTGGTGACATCATCGAACACCAGCACATAACCCCGGTCTACGCCAGCCGGCAGGCGCGTCCCGCGCAACAGCAGTGACTGATTGCCGCCATGCCCGGCATAATCGATCTGCTCCTGCCACTCACCCAGATGTTCGCCGAATCGTGCCGCAACGGTCGCGCCAAACGCATTCACGGCCGCTTCCGGGAGACCCAGCGCCGACAACGCCCGAGAATCCAGCGCCTCAACCGCCACCCCAAGAATATGGGCGGCCGCACTATTCATCGTGCGAATGTGCAAGCCTTCATCGAGCACCACCACGCCCGAAGACAGGTTGGCCAGCACGCGTTCCAGAAAGGCCTTGGCCTGTT
>JAJXTJ010000247.1 GCA_021783895.1 Pseudomonadota bacterium
CTTGAAGGCGGCGCGTTTGCCCGCGCAGGAGTGCCATCCGGCGCTTCCACCGGCGTACATGAGGCGCTGGAACTGCGCGATGGCGACAAGAGCCGTTATGGCGGCAAGGGCGTGAAAAAGGCGATCGGCCACGTCAATAACCAGATCGCAACGGCCCTCACCGGCATGGACGCCCTCGACCAGGGTGCGGTGGACCGCGCCATGCTGGAACTGGACGGCACCCCCCACAAGGAAAAGTTCGGCGCCAACGCCATTCTCGGGGTGAGCATGGCAGTGGCGCGCGCGGCGGCGGACGCCTGCGACCTGCCGCTGTTCCGCTACCTGGGCGGCGCGGCGGCCTGCCGCATGCCGGTGCCGATGTTCAACATCCTCAACGGTGGCGCACATGCCAACTGGCAGGGCACCGATCTGCAGGAATTCATGATCGCTCCGGTGGGTGCCCCCAATTTCGCCGAGGCGTTGCGCTGGGGCAGCGAGGTTTACCATGCCCTGAAGAAAGTGCTCAAGGACGGCGGTTATTCCACCGGGGTGGGCGACGAGGGCGGCTTCGCGCCGGTGCTGAAACGCAACTCGGACGCCATGGACCTGATCGTCAAGGCCATCGAACAGGCGGGCTACCGCCCCGGCGACGATGTGGTGATCGCCCTTGACCCCGCCTCCAGCGGATTTTACGAGGACGGCCTGTATCACTTGCGCACCGAAAACCGCAAGGTGGATGCCGCTGAAATGGTGGCGATGTACGCTGACTGGGCGGTTAAATACCCCTTCCTGGTGCTGGAAGACGGCCTGGCGGAAGACGACTGGGAAGGCTGGAAGATGCTCAATCGCGAACTGGGCGGGAAACTCGAACTGGTGGGGGACGACCTGTTCGTCACCAACGTGGAACGCATCCAGAGGGGCATTGACGAGAATGTCGCCAACGCGGTGCTGATCAAGCTCAACCAGATCGGGACGCTGACCGAAACCGTGGCGGCAGTACAGCTGGCTTACGGCGCCAACTGGGGCGCGATGGTGTCGCACCGCAGCGGAGAAACGGTGGACAGCTTCATCGCCGACCTCACCGTTGCCCTGGGCACCGGTCACCTCAAGACCGGTGCACCGTGTCGCGGCGAGCGGGTGGAAAAATACAACCAGTTGATGCGCATCGAGGAGTATCTGGGCGGGTCGGCGGTGTATGCCGGCAGGAAGGCATTCGTGCGCTGAGACAAGGCTTTTCCGAATGTTCGCCGCGATCCTGATTTTTGCCGCAACCCTGGCGCTGGTGATCTGGCAGCCTCGCGGCCTCGGCATCGGCTGGAGTGCGCTGCTCGGAGCGGTGGTTGCGCTGGCTGCTGGAGTGATTACGCTTGCAGACGTACCAGTGGTGTGGGGCATCGTGTGGGATGCCACCTTCACCTTCATCGCCCTGATCGTCATTTCCCTGATCCTCGATGCCGCCGGCTTTTTCGAGTGGGCGGCGCTGCATGTGGCGCGCTGGGGCAGGGGTTACGGTCATTGGCTGTTTTTGCTGATCGTGCTGTTGACGGCGGTGGTGGCGGCGATTTTCGCCAACGATGGTGCTGTGCTGATTCTCACCCCGCTGGTGCTGGAGATGCTGCGTGCATTGGGCTTCCGGCCCGCCGCCGCACTGGCTTTCGTTTTCGCAGCCGGTTTCATGGCGGATGCGGCGAGCCTGCCGCTGATGATCTCCAACCTCACCAACATTATCGTCGCCAACTATTTCGGCATTTCCTTCGCTGATTACGCGGCGGTGATGGTGCCAGTGAACATGCTGGCGGTCCTGGCCTCGCTGGCTGTGCTGTGGCTGTTTTTCCGCAAGGATATTCCGCCGCGCTTCGAAGTTGCGGCGCTGTCCGCGCCGGCCTCAGCCATTCGCGATCCCTTTGTGTTCAAGGCAGGTTGGCTGGTGCTGGCGCTGCTGATGGCGGGTTATTTCGCCGCGCGTCCTCTCGGCCTGCCAGTGTCGGTCGTAGCAGGGGCTGCTGCGCTTTTGCTGGTGCTGGCGGCGCTGCGCGAGCATTTCATCTGCAAGCAGCCGCAGGCGGTCATTCCGGTGATGACCCTGCTGCGCGAGGCCCCCTGGCAAATTGTGCTGTTTTCCCTGGGCATGTATCTGGTGGTATTCGGCCTGCGCAACCGGGGGTTTACCGCCGAACTGGGGGTTATTCTGGAATGGCTGGACGGCCATGGGTTCTGGCCGGCAACCCTGGGGGCCGGCTTCCTGTTCGCCTTTCTGTCGGCAGTGATGAACAACCTGCCGACTGTGATGGTGGGCAGCCTGGCCATCCACGATGCCCATCTTTCCGCGCTGACGCGGGAGGCGATGATCTACGCCAACGTGATCGGCTGCAACCTGGGACCGAAGATGACGCCGCTGGGCAGCCTTGCCACGCTGTTGTGGCTGCACGTGCTGGAAGCGCGTGGCATCCGGATAGGCTGGGGCCAGTATTGCCGCGTTGGAGTGGCATTGACGCTGCCGGTGCTGCTCGTCACTTTGCTAGGACTGGCTGCTTGGCTTATGATGCTGCGATGAAATCAATCGTGAAAGACGTGCTATGAGTTTTTACGGCTTGCTCGCCGTCGGTGCGGGCGCTGCGGTGGGCGCGTGGCTGCGCTGGTGGTTCGGTCTCCTGTGGAACCCGGTGTTTCCCACGTTGCCGCTGGGCACGCTGGCAGCGAATCTGGTGGGCGGCTACCTGATGGGGCTGGCGATGGCGGTGTTCGCCGACCATCCCGGCCTGCCGCCGGAAGCGCGGCTGCTGATCGCCACCGGTTTTCTCGGCGGGCTCACCACGTTCTCCACCTTTTCGGCGGAGACTGTGACGTTGTTGCTGCGCGCCCAATATGCCTGGGGCGCGGCCATCATCACGGTGCATCTCGTCGGCTCGCTATTGATGACCGTGCTTGGCATCTGGACGGTCAAACTTTTGAAAGGATGAAGCGATGCAGGGAATTTGCCTGAAATTTTTCGTCAGCGAATCGCAAAGACACCATAGCAAGCTGCTCTACGAATGGCTGCTGGAACAGGCGAAAGGCATGGGCGTTGCCGGTGGCACCGCAATTCGCGCCATTGCTGGCTTCGGTCGTCATGGCAGGTTGCACGAGGAGGCATTCTTCGAGCTGGCTGGCGATCTGCCTGTCGAGGTCGAATTTTTGGTCAGCACGGAGAATGCCGAACGGCTGCTGGCGCTGCTCAAAACCGAGGGCTTAAGGTTATTCTACGTCGCAATACCGGCGGAATACGGCATAACCGAATAGATGGCCCAAGCCGACCGTCTCGCCATCATGGGAGATGGCAATTGGCATCTCATGGATGCTGTCATTTCGACCAAAGGGAGAAATGTTGCTCTTCAGTCAGCATAAAGATTTCTCACTGCGTTCGAAATGACAGGTTCCTGTTTGGTTCCGGCTCGTCCGGCTTAGGGTAAATCCACCGGTTAAGCAGCATTCTGGCAGCCTCAGTGACCTCGCTCGCGGACAGCCCGATCGGACCGATGTCTTGTTCTACCAGATCGTCCGCCGCCGCCCCATGCAGGTAAACCGCTAGCAGCAGGGCGGATTGTGGTGTCAGTCGCTGCGCGATCAGGGCGGCGATCATGC
>JAJXTJ010000248.1 GCA_021783895.1 Pseudomonadota bacterium
TATCACGATCTGCGCAGCCAGGTGCTCGAGTTCCTGTATAGCCGTCAGATGCGGCCCAAGGAGGCCGCTTAGACCTTATCCATGCCCGCGGATTCGTTCACGCCCTGGAAGCAATATCGCGGCGACCCGGCCATTCGGGGCGGGTTGTTCGAGCAGTGCCGCGTTCGCTCGGCAATGGATGACCAATTCAACGAGACCTTCTGCCAGATCGAAAACCTGATGAGTCAGCACGGCGTGTTTCACGCCAAGCTGCATTTTTCCAGCAGCCGCGCCACGCTGTGGCGCTACAGTGACCCTTGCCGCTATCGCGTGCTTTCTCTGGATGAACTGCTGACTACAGCGCCCGCTCACGATTGCCCGCCGACCAGCTATCCCGATGACGCAATCGTCTCTACGCAGCACATCCGCCCGATACTGGAAATGTTCCGCACCTTGCGATTTTCCGATGAACAGCTCTACCTTCGCTCGGGATCGCTCAATGTCATCAATGGCTTGGTTGGCTTGAATTTTTCCTGCGATGGCAGTCACTATCTGCCCGCCGACGAATTTCTGGCATCGCCCCTGGCGCGCTGGTTTGGACAATAAGTGTCATAGCCGGCCATGTCCCGTCCAGCAACAGGCCCAGCCGGAAAACAGACGAACGGTGGCAACTGCGGCGCAATTACGCTTGAGTCATCGATCGAAAACAGGCACGATGAAGACCATCTGATCTTTCCGCCCACGCCATGACTTACTGCGTCGCCATCAAGACTGATAACGGACTGGTTTTCGCGTCCGACTCGCTGACCAATGCCGGCATTGACCATGTCAGCAATTACTCCAAGATGCACACCTTTGTGCAGCCCGGCGAGCGCATGTTCGTGCTGCTGGCGGTGGGCAACCTTGCCACCACCCAGGCCGTCGTCAAGCGGCTGCGTGATGACTGCCGGCTGAACAACCCCTTGTGCCTGTCCAATGTCTATTCGATCAGCGATGCGGTCGATTACGTCGGCACCGTTTCTACCGACGTCCAGCACACCCAAACCACACGCGACACGGCCAACACCAATTTCGAGGCCACCTTCATCTTTGGTGGCCAGATCGCCGGCCAGGCGCCCGAGATGTACATGATTTATCCGCAGGGCAACCACATCCACGAGTCGGCTGCCCACCCCTTCCTGCAGATCGGTGAAACCAAGTACGGCAAACCCATCCTCGACCGCGTCATTCGTCCCGACACGCCGATCGAGCAGGCGGCGCGCTGCGCGCTGGTGTCGATCAACTCGACGATTCGCTCCAACCTCACGGTGGGGCCGCCGGTTGAATTGCTGATCTATTCGACGGATGCACTCGACGGTGGTCGCCGCCTGCTGTTCAACGAGGATCACCCCTATTATCGCGCGCTGGGTAATGCCTGGAACGAAGGTCTGCGCCATGCACTGAACGGTCTGCCGCCCTTCGAATGGGAAAACCAGCCGCAACCCCTGCAGGTCGTTGCCAGCAGCAAGAACGGGCAGATGCAGGGCTAGTGTCGTGAATCACAAATAGAGAAACACAATAAAACGGATGGATTTCTTCGCGTGGCAAGGCGCGAGGAGGCGACATAGCAGGCTCTATGGCAACGACGAGCAACGCCGCCATGCGGAAATAGAGGCCGTTTTATGTTTCGGTATTTGTGATTCGCGACACGACGGCCTGTTCACCCTAAATCTCAACGGGCACGTAAGCGGCGTCCTTCATCACTTGTGCCAGGGTCCCGTAAGCCGACGCCCAGGCAGCTTTCAGTTCATCGGTAAATTTCAAACCGAGCCCCTGCTCCAGCGTCCACAACAATGCCGCGCCGACGGTATCGTAGTGCTGGGCCTGAACCCCGTAGCCGACATGCCGACGCGCCATTTCCTGTGCAACCGGCACCAGTTCGTCGAGCCGAGTCAGGCTGTTGACAATGAATCCCAGCGCCTGCATCAGCTTTTTGCCCTGTGACTGCATGTCGCCCTTGAACATCGGACGCACCGTAGGATCGAGCGCGAACAAACGTTGATAAAACAGGCCTGCTGCGATGTTCTGAATCTTCATGACCTCAGGCCAGGAATGTTGAATCAGTGTGATCTGCTGTGGCGTCATGTCGTTTCCCTTTCGAATAAAGCACTGCGTGAATTAATCCAGACTCTTTCTGGCTGTCTTTGTGCAAGTAGCCCACACATACCGAGCAGGGACTATGCCAACCGCTCAACCCTCACGCACAAGCGGTTGGCTCGCCCGAATCAAAGCTTCAGCGCCTCGTATTCGCGCATACCGCACCGATGTTGTGCATGGTGTCTCGCATGGCACACGCACTAACAAGGCATACCCCCCAAATGCGCGTGCATCGGACACATCGCGTGAGTGGCTCGACCCTTGCTTATGGATGTTGGCATGAGCATCCACGTCGCCATCCGCCACACCACGCGCTACACCTTCGACCGTCGTGTCACCCTGAGCCCGCATGTGGTTCGGCTGCGGCCGGCACCGCATTCGCGCACCCCCATCCTCGCCTACACGATGAAGATCACGCCGGAGAAGCACTTCATCAACTGGCAGCAGGATCCGTTTGGCAATTACCTGGCAAGGCTGGTTTTTCCCGAGGCCACGCGCGAGTTCTCGGTCGACGTCGAAGTGATCGCCGACATGACAGTGATCAACCCCTTCGATTACTTCATCGAGGAAAGCGCCGAGCATTGGCCGTTCGACTACGACCCCGCGCTTAAACGCGAACTCTCCCCCTATCTCGAAACCGAGCCTGCGGGCGATCGACTCGCCGCGTGGCTGGCCGACGTGCCACGCGAACGAATGCATAGCAACGATTTCCTGGTGTCGCTCAACCAGCGCCTGCAAAACGATATCGGCTATACCATCCGCATGGAACCCGGCATCCAGAGCTGCGAGGAAACGCTTGAAAAGGCGCTTGGCTCGTGCCGCGACTCCGCCTGGCTGCTGGTTCAGATTCTTCGCCATCTCGGACTGGCAGCCCGCTTCGTCTCGGGGTATCTGGTGCAGCTGACACCCGACGTGAAGTCGCTCGATGGCCCCTCCGGCCCGGAGCAGGACTTCACCGACCTGCACGCCTGGGCCGAGGTCTATCTGCCGGGCGCCGGCTGGATCGGGCTCGATCCAACGTCGGGCCTGTTTGCCGATGAAGGCCACATTCCGCTCGCGGCAACGCCGCAGCCGTCATCTGCCGCACCGATCGACGGCATGACCGACAAGTGCGAAGTTGAATTCAGCTTCAGCAACACGGTCACCCGAATCAAGGAAGACCCGCGCGTGACGCTGCCCTACGCCGATGACGCGTGGGAAGCGATCCTCGCACTCGGTCATGCGGTCGACGAGAAACTGGTCAAGCAGGATGTGCGACTCACCCACGGGGGCGAGCCCACGTTTGTCTCCATCGACGACATGGAGGCGCCCGAATGGAATACGGCCGCGCTGGGCAAGCACAAGCGGGAGCGTGCCGAGGTGCTGGTGCGACGTTTGAAGAATCGTCTCGCCCCCGGTGCGCTGCTGCACACCGGCCAGGGTAAGTGGTATCCGGGCGAGCCGCTGCCGCGCTGGGCGCTGGGGATTTACT
>JAJXTJ010000249.1 GCA_021783895.1 Pseudomonadota bacterium
GCTCGTCAATTTGGGAGCGGACAGCAGCTCGTTGCGGCCACAATGACGAAGCTATGCTTTTGACCGTGCAGGACGTAACGGGTCGGCGCCGATAGTGCCTCTCAGACTTTGCAGATATGCCTTGCTCTTTACCCACTCCAGCTTGGCCTTGGCGCTTTCGAAGCGTTCCTGGATGTCGAGCCGTTCGGCAATATCCTGGTGGCCGGTGCGGCGGACGAAGGCATCCAGGTAAGCAAGATGGCGTTCCCAAAGGCGGATGTCCCGCAGTTGCTTCGTTTCCAGGCGTTCCTGGTACCAATCCGAAGCGAGTAATGCTTCACGGGTAAACAAGTCTCGGATGGCCGGGTCATGCACGTCTTTCCCCTCGTAATGGCCGTTAGCCATAATGTGGAGCAACGCCTTGAGCGGTGGGCAGGCATCGTCCACGCTGCCATCCTCCAGATAGCAGAGCGCCACCTTCCGCTG
Source organism: Pseudomonadota bacterium (assembly GCA_021783895.1). Next base: position 466 of record JAJXTJ010000249.1, read on the forward strand.
CGCTTCGACAATGTTTTCCACACCATCCACGAACACCGCCATATCCTGGGTTTCCGGTCGCAGGATTTGCTCGCCGAAAACCGCACGAGGCGCATCGAACATCTTGCCCATGAAGCCGTGTACGAAGCGTTCCGTGATGCGATAGCCGAGGCGGCTAGCCTGAATCAGGCGGCCCTGGTATTGGAAATCCCGCACTTTTTCCAGGTGGCTGTTTTCGATCAGGAAGAGCGGGTTACGTGACTGGGGGGTCAGGCGCGACCATATCTCCGGTACGAGCAGGCTGATGTCATGGTCGATGCGGAGCTTTGGGCCGATATAACCCGCTGCGGTGGAATAGCCGGCGTAACCCGTAAGGATGAAGGACACCAGCGTATTGTTGAGATCCGCCGTGGGACGTAGGGCGTTGAACGGACCTTTGGTAAGCGCGCCTTCGCTGCCTGCGCCGGTCGTGGACGGCGACTTGCCAGTGAGGCTGCAAACGAAGTCCATGAACAGCTCGGGCAGTTCCTGATAGTGAATCGGGTTATATACTGCCAGGGGCCGGATGCCGGGTTCCGGCGGGTTGTTGCGACGGCCCACCAGCACCGCGTTGACGGGTTCGATGACGGGTATGCCCAAAGGTACCCGGCGGCTGAATCGTGCGCCGATTTCCGCCACGTAGCGTCTTATCGGATTGGCAAGATCGGGCCGCAGTTGCAGGTAACGGGGGTTTTTGCTCGGCTTGCCGTTAACCAGGCGCGGATGCGCTGAGGACACCACATATTCGTTGGCTTCATGGGCCTCGCGAAGAATCTTGCGCAAGGGATCGGTGTACAGGTCGAACCCCACCACGTCTTCGATAATTTTCGTCAATGCCTCGCCATGGAGCGGCTCGAAATTCGCCAGAAAATTGTCGCGCAGAGCCATGTCCTGTTCGGTCTGGCGATCGAAGCCGCGATGAACCGCCTCGTCGGGACGCTGAAACAGGCGGTACTCGCAGTTACGGACGAGCTTGACGGAAGGGTCGTCGCTATTTGGCGAGAGATTGGGCAGGGATGCGGCAGGAACAACCACCGAGGCGCTGATGTCGTCCTCCATCTGCACCTTGTCGGCGGCGATGAAATCCTGGCGCAATTTGAACACGCGCCACGCCCCGTTTTCCGCAAAACCAATGCGCAAATAGGAACCGACCAGCTTTCTTTCGCCAAGCTTGAGCTCATGACCTGGCTGGCCGTTGACGAAATCCGTCGACAAATGGTGGCGCCAGTTGTCGCCCCATTCCGGAAGATACGTGCGCTTGATGATGAACACCAGCGCCAGAATGCGGTCGGGGATTTCTTCCAGCCAGGTATTGTATTCGTCGGTATTGGAGGGGGAGGGGGTGAGCACTTTGATCACCGACCCCAAGCTGCGCTCCGCGCTGAGCAGGGTGCGTGTCGCATCCCGATCCTCGTGCTCGAACCCCGGCTTGAAACGACCGACGTAGCTTTTCTTGATGATTTTTTCGACCTGAACGAGGTCTTTCTCCAGATCGGCCACGAACAGCGGGCCATAAATCACTGCGTCATTCAGCGACTTGGAAATCTCCGATTTTCCTCCGCCCGACACGGTGCAGGGCTTGTGGCAGAAGGTGCCTTCCGGATCCGTGCCCACCAAACGCCATGATGGCGCACCCGGATGCTTTTGCATTTCGATCTTGTAGCCGTTGGGCTGCACGTAGATATGGCCCGGACGCAGCTTGATGGTCTGCGGTGCGCCATCCTTCAGCCATCTGACGGTTTGAGCGGGAAGATCCATACGCAGAACCTGCGGCACGTAAATGACTTCCGGATGCAACTTGTCGATAGCATAACCTTCCGGCTGAACGTTCATCAAGTCGCCGTAGTGGTTCACGATCTCCTCGAAGCTGTAACCCGGTACGCGGGTAATGCTGTCCACGCCGAATTCTTCGCCGTGGTTGTGCCGTGGGAACGCCAGCGCACCGCCAGCATGTTCCTCTTCGGCCAGCCCGAAGATGTTGGCGGCATAGCTGATCTGGGTCTTGACCTCTTTCTTGCAGTATCCGAAGTAATTGTCGGCCAGAATGGTGACGATCACACCACGCTCATCGCGCGCGGTGATCTTGAACGCGGAACCCTCGTTGTACAGTTCGTTTTCGTCGAGCCAGCACATGCCATCCGCCAGTTGGCGGGGCGTTGCCGCATCCCGGTGGGGCAGCCCCAGCTCTTTCTTGGTGAACCGGGTAAGGTGGGGCGCCAGAATCACGCAGCCGGTGTGCCCGGACCAGTGATCCACGTCCAGCCCGACATCGTTAGATGGCAGGACCGGGTTGCCGCCATTGCCGAAAATGCTCTCCACAAAATCCAGATTGCTCACCAGGCCGCCGGGCGCGAAGAAACGAATCTCCATGATCTTTTCCGGCTCGCAGCCCGGAATCTCGGGGCAGATGACCGGGCGCAGCAGGAGCGAAACAAACATCGCCGCTTCTTCGGGCTGCCCAGCGGTGAACGGCAAGTGCAGCAGATGTTCCGGGGGGGCGAGCGCCTCGCGCAGCAGGCGTGCAAAAACGGCCTTGGGGACCGCTTTCTTGTCGCCGGGGATAGGCAGGCCACCCTCGGCCACGTGGAACAAGCCCTTGGTCGTGCGGCGGTCGCTCACCGGGTTGTGCAGCACCCCGTTGCGGATGCGATAACTGCTGACATAATCGCCCTTGAATTCGTTCTTGCTCACCGGCAGGGAAAGCTCCCTGGCCACGCCATGGCGATCAAGTACCAGCGTATTTTCCGGCAACCGGGGTATGGCGCCATCTGCGGCATCGGCAAGATAATCGTCGAGAAAGGTCTGGATGCGCTGATCGGGCGGGCACAGGTAACCACTCAACAAGCGGGATTTTTCCCGATAGCTTTTCAGAAGATCGTGCGCAACGGCCAGAAAATCGCCGCTTCCGCCATCCAGGCAGGTAGGCTGCCCCGACGAGGACAACTTCAGGTTGATATATAGCTGAAGGCGTTTGCGGGTTTCTTGCGGGTCTTCAGAACCGTCGTCCAGCCCCAGATATTGATTCAGGTCCATAATGCGCTTTACCTTGTGCGTGCAGCCGCACCGAGAAAAAACGGCTATTTTACCTGAATTTGCTAAA
>JAJXTJ010000250.1 GCA_021783895.1 Pseudomonadota bacterium
GCGACCTCCCGCAGTACGCCGTCCTGGCGGTAGCGGATGCGGTAGAACTTCTCGTAGGGTTCGAAATGGATGTCGGATGCGCCGTCGTTGATCGCATCCATGAGAACCTTCTGCAAATAGCGGACGATCGGCGCATCATCGATATCGACGGTATCCTCGGCTGGCTGCTGCGCCGCCTCATCCGAGGAAAAATCGAGGTTGAGGTCTTCGGTATTGATGGCCGACAGGACGTTGGCCTCGCTCTCGGTGATCTGCGTGATCAGTTTGCCGAGCTTGTCGTCTTCCACCACGACGATGTCGACGGCCAGGTTGGTCTGGAACTTGATCTCGTCGAATGCCTGCAGGTTGGTCGGGTCGGAAACCGCGACCGCCAGCCGGTTGCCGCGCTGGTAGAGCGGCAGCACGCGCCGGCCTTGCATCAGTTTGGCGTCGAGGGCCTTTTTGGGCAGCACCTCGGGGTCGACCGCAGCCAGATTGAGGCAGGGGAAGCCGAACTGTACCGCGGCGAATTCCGCCAGACGTGAAGCTTTGATCTTGTGTGCTGAAATCAGCAGCGACACGAAATGTTCCTCGCCGTTTTTCGCTTGCCGCATCAGGGTGTCGGCTTCTTCTTCGGTCAGCCAGCGTTGCGTGACCAGTGCGCGGGCAAGACCGGTAAGCGGGGCGGTGGTGGGTGGCGTGGCTGACATCGGCGTATCGTATTCGTTAGGTTCCGTGAATCAACAGGGTGGTGTTGAAAAATCGGTGGCGTTGCGGGCGCTGGCGGGATGCGGCACCAAGCGGCTTCTTCTCTCCCCACCGTACGCCATGCCGGCAGGCGCGTGGAACCGGATGCTGACAACAGCGGTCATTCGCGCAACGACAGGTCAGGTGCAACGTCAGGCTCCAATGATGCGCTGAGCGGGCCGTTTTGTAAACAAGGCGATGAATGTGGATCAGGTCGACCCGTTGGGTGCGGTGATCGCCACGGGTCAGGACGTCAGTCGGGGGAAGATGCGCGCGGTCTTGATCATGCGTTCCTGCACCTGGATGATCTCGATGGGATAGTTGGCGATTTTCACCGTGGTGCCCACTTCCGGGATGTCTTCAAGGTGTTCGAGGATGATGCCGTTGACCGTCTTCGGGCCGGTTTCGGGCAGGTGGAGCGCCAGCCGGCGGTTGACGTGGCGTACGCTGCTTGCGCCATCGACCAGCCAGCTGCCGTCGGCCTGCTCCTGGAAACCGGACAGGTCCGGCCCGCCGCCGTATTCCAGTTCGCCGACCAGTTCGCCCAGGATGTCATCCAGGGTGATCAGCCCGAGCAGTTCGCCGTATTCATCGACCACCAGGCCGAAATCGAGCTTGCGCGCCTGAAACTGTCGCAACTGGGTGAACAGCGCTGCGCCCGACGGGATGTAATAGGGGGTCTGGAAGTGGGATTCCAGCGTTGCGGCATCGATCTCGCCGCTGTGCAGTTCTCGGGTGAGTGCGCGCACATGGACGATACCGATGATTTCGTCGAGTTGCTCGCGGTAGACTGGCAGACGTGTGTGGTGGCTGCTGATGATCTCGCGCGTGATTGATTCCGTGTCCTGGGCGATGTCGATGGCTTCGATCTGGCTGCGCGGCGTCATCACATCGTTGACCGTGCTGTCTTCCAGATCGAGCAGGTTGAGTACGGCGCGTTTGTGTGTGGCGGGCAGCAATTTTCCGGATTCCATGACCAGCGTGCGCAGTTCCTCGATGCCGAGCACGTGTTCGCCCTGTGCGCCGGGGTTGAGACGCATCAGTCGCAGCAGTCCCTGAACGAACAGGTTGACGAACCAGACGATGGGGTAGGCCAGGCTGAGCATCGGTCGCAGGATGAAACTGGCCGGGAAGGCGATTTCGTCCGGATAGGCGGCGCCGATCACTTTGGGAGTGATTTCGCTGAATACCAGGATTGCAAAGGTCACAGCCAGCGTCGCGACGCCAAGTGCCCATTTGCTGTCGCCGAACAGGCGGATGGAAATCAGTGTCGCAAGCGTGGCCGAAGCCGCGTTGATGAGGTTGTTGCCGAGCAGGATGACCCCCAGCAGCTTGTCAGTGTGTGCGAGCAGGTCAGCGGTGCGTTGCGCGGCGATGATGCCGCGCCCGGCCAGGTGGCGCAGGCGATAGCGGTTGATGGCCATCATGCTGGTTTCCGACGCTGAAAAAAAGGCGGAAAGCAGCAGCAACACGAAAAGCAGCAGCAGCAGCGCGCTTAAGGGGATGTCGTCCAAAATCGGATTCTGGGTGAATGGATTCGGATAGGTTCAGTATCAGTGTTCGTCCCTGGCCTGTCAAGCGCCAGGACGGCGGTTCCGGCCGCTCCGTCGGGAACGGCCGGCAACGGCTTACTTGCCGACGTGGGGGGCGCTGGAGTAGCGTTCCATCACGGTGCGGTCTTTCCACAGCTTCTCGTCAAGAATCGCGGAAGGGATGGTGTACTGGGATTCCTTGTCGACCGGGTTGGTCTTCACGATGCGCACGATATCTTCGTAGCCGATCTTGTGCAGCAGGCCGCTCTTGTCCGTCATGCGGGCAATCATGGCCTGGGCAAATGTCTTGTAGACGTAAATGTTTGCGGGACGCAGCTTGCCGTCCGGTGCGCGCCAGGTAATGGTATAGCGGGTGTTCTCCTGAAAACTTTCCTTGTCCATTGTGTGTGTTCTCCGTTAACGTGGTGCAGAGGGTAAAACGATGTAAAGCGCCCGAAACCGGCCAGCCTGGACATGGCCGGGGCGACTTGCCATGCGAATTTAGCATGGAACGACAAGCGCGTAAACTTGTCATACGATTGCAAAATTATTTGCACGCGGGGCGTAATTTGGTATATTAGCATCCTTTCAAAGTTGCTTTGAGATGGCTATGTTTGGGTTCAAGGAAGTGGACGTGCAGGGGTTGGAGCGGTTGCAGGAAAACTCCGGATGCCTGCTGGTCGACGTCCGGACCGATGCGGAGGTTTCGCGGGGCGGTATCGGCGGAGCCATACATATTCCGCTGCATTTGCTGCCGATGAAAGTGCAGGATCTGCCGCACGACAAGCCGATCGTGTTCTACTGCCAGTCGGGGGGGCGCTCCGCTCAGGCGTGCGCGTTCGTCGCTTCCAGGGGATTGAATGATGTGTATAATCTTCAGGGTGGCATCATCGGCTGGATCCGTACCGGAAAACCGCTCGCGGCAATTTGAAAGGCTGACTTTCTGAACGGCAAAGCCGATTTTTTTCTATACCTGAGAATGATGGAGACGAGTAATGAATTTCGACAAGGAACTTGATGCACGCGGTCTGAATTGCCCCCTGCCCATCCTGCGCTCCAAGAAGAGCCTGGGCGAACTGACCACCGGTCAGGTGCTGAAGGTTGTGGCGACCGATCCGGGCGCCATCAAGGACTTCGAGGCGTTTGCCAAGCAGACCGGCAATGAGCTGCTGTCGTCGGCCCAGGCTGGCGGCGAGTTCACCTTCTTCATCAAGAAGAAATAACGACCTCTTCCGGCCGGTCGCGCACAGCGCCCCGTTCATGCCGGCAGCCGCAGGGTTGCCGGCGCATGACAACAAAAAAATGAGGAGATGTCATG
>JAJXTJ010000251.1 GCA_021783895.1 Pseudomonadota bacterium
TCCCTGATGACCCCGGAGGAAATCAAGGTTTTCGAAGCCGAACACGAGATGAACTTCGGCTATGGATTACCGAATATCGGCAAGTTTCGGATCAATGTTTTCCGCCAGCGTGGCTCCGTCGCCTTGGTGGCGCGCTATGTCCGCGACCTGATTCCCTCAATTGAATCGCTCGGGCTGCCGCCGATATTGAAGGAACTCATCATGGAAAAGCGCGGCCTGGTCCTGGTGGTGGGCCAGACCGGATCGGGCAAGTCTACCACGCTCGCCTCGATGATCGACCATCGCAACGGATGCAGGTACGGGCACATCCTCATGATCGAGGATCCCATCGAATACCAGTACCTCAACAAAAAATCCATCGTCAACCAGCGCGAGGTGGGGCTCGACACCCTTTCCTACGCCACGGCCCTGCACAACGCCGTGCGCGAAGCGCCGGACGTACTGATGATCGGCGAAATCCGCGACCGCCAAACCATGCTGCAGGCGATGACCTATGCCGAAACCGGGCACCTGATGTTATCCACCCTGCACGCCAACAACAGCTACCACGCCCTGAACCGCATCATCAACCTGTTCCCCTACGAAGCGCGCAACCATCTGCTGCACGATCTTTCGATCAGCCTCAAAGCGGTGATTTCCCAGCGGCTGGTGCGAGGGGTGAACGGCAAGCGTGTGCCGGCGATGGAAATTCTGGTGAACTCGCCCTATGTCGCAGAGCTGATCAAGAGCGGGGAAACGGACAAGATCAAGGAGGCGATGGAGCAAAGCCTCACGCCAGGATCGCAGACTTTCGAACAGGCGTTGTTCGTTCTCTACCAGGAAGGCAGAATCAGCCTGGACGAGGCGCTCGCCAATGCCGACTCCCGCACCAACCTGTCCTGGCTGATCGACAACGACAGGCGCGACGCAACGGACCCCATCGCTGCCGCAGGCTCGCCGATTGACGCAGACACGGCGTCCTTCGGTAACTTCAACCTCGACACTCACAAGTAGGAGGGCCGCTCGCGGCCCGAACCAGCAATTATTCCCACGAGCGGCGCTCCTACAACGGTGAAAAACGGCGGTACTGGATCGCCTCGGCAATGTGCCTGCTGCTGACGCCCTCGCTGCCGGCAAGATCAGCGATGGTTCGCGCCACCTTGAGCACGCGGTGATAGGCGCGGGCCGAAAGATTCAAACGCGTAATCGCCTGCCTCAGCAACCCTTCCCCCGCCGCATCGGGCCGGCAGAATTGATCGATTTCCTGCGTGGCCAGCAGGGCATTGGCTTTGCCCTGCCGCACCAGCTGCCGGCCATAGGCGGCTTCCACACGGACCCGGATGGCCGCGCTGGGCTCGCCCGCTCCCTGACGGGTGAGATCGCTCTCGGGCAAGGCGGGCACCTCGATCTGCAAGTCGATGCGGTCGAGCAACGGGCCGGAGATTTTTCCTCGATAGCGCGCCACCTGGTCTGGAGTGCAACGGCATTTCCCGTTCGCGTGGCCGAGATAACCGCAGGGACAGGGATTCATCGCCGCCACCAGTTGAAAGCGCGCCGGGAAATCGGCCTGGTGGGCGGCGCGGGAAATGGTGATGCGCCCCGATTCGAGCGGCTCGCGCAGCGCCTCCAGCACGGAGCGCGCAAACTCCGGCAATTCGTCGAGGAACAACACCCCGTGGTGCGCCAGGGAAATCTCGCCGGGGCGCGGGTTGCCGCCACCGCCCACCAGCGCCGGACCGGAAGCGGAATGATGCGGCGAGCGAAAAGTCCGCTGCTTCCAGTGCTCGATCTTGAACCCGCCGTTGAGCGATTGAATCGCTGCGGATTCCAGCGCCTGGGTCTCGGTCATGGCCGGCAGAATGCCGGGCAGCCGGGCAGCCAGCATGGTCTTGCCGGTACCTGGCGGCCCCGCCATCAAAATGCTGTGCGCCCCGGCGGCAGCGATCTCGAGCGCGCGCTTGGCATGGGCCTGTCCCTTCACCTCGCTGAAATCGGGATAGCTCCGCAAATTTGCCTCGGGGACTTCCCTCCATCGGGCAAGCAACTGGCGACCGGTCAAGTGGGCGCAAACTTCGAGCAACGAACCGGCGGGATAAATTTTCGCTTCTTCCACCAAAGCGGCTTCGGCGGCATTCTCAACAGGAAGAATGAAGGCGCGCCCGTCCTGGCAGGCTTTGCAAGTCATCGCCAGCGCCCCGCGTATCGGGCGCAGTGCGCCCGTCAAGGCAAGCTCGCCGGCAAACTCGTAGTGCGCCAGATCATTTGATGGAATCTGCCTGGATGCCGCCAGGATGCCGAGCGCGATCGGCAGGTCAAAGCGGCCGCTTTCCTTGGGCAAGTCGGCGGGCGCTAGATTGACGGTGATACGGCGGGCGGGAAACTCGAACCGGGCATTGAGCAGGGCGGAGCGCACCCTGTCCTTGCTCTCTTTCACTTCGATCTCGGGCAGTCCGACCAGATTGAAACTGGGCAGCCCGTTAGACAGGTGGACCTCGACCGTCACCAGCGGCGCTTCCATGCCGGTCAGCGCGCGGCTGTAGAGGACGGCCAGACCCATTGCTTACTCCATTCCCAAATCAAAGGTGGAATTGCAGGGGCTTGGTTTCGCTATTGAAATAGAAATGGGATTACCCCTGGCCAGCGCCGGATTTTTTCTCCATCTCGGCGACCCTGGTTTCCAGCGCCTCCAGCTTTTCGCGCGTCTTGAGCAATACCGCCTGCTGCACGTCGAATTCCTCGCGCGTCACCAGATCCAGCTTGGCGAACACGCCTTGCAGCACCGCGCGCAGATTCTTTTCCAGATCCTTGGCCGGACTATCGGCCAGCGCCTGGCCAAGCTTGCCACTGATCTCTTCAAACATCTTTTGGCCCAATATCATGAATTGCCCCCTAAATAATTTTATCTTGGAAAAATCAGTTAACCACGGGGCACACGGGGTGCATGGGGAAAGCCAAAAGTAGGCGCCTCTAGGCGACAAAGGCCCGGGGGACGCCAACTTATTCACCCAGCGGATGCTTGGATAGAATTATATAACATGCTGATTTTACCCCGTGATCCCCGTGTGCCCCATGGTTCGAATGCGATTTTTTGATTTATAGCTATCCAGTGTACCAAAATGAGACCGCCCGAACACGCGCACTTTTTTGGTGCGCTTGACCGGCGAGCTGACTCAAAGCGGTGCCAAGCCCGCAGGGCTAACCCGCAAAAAAACTCTATCACATTGAATATAAAAATAATAATAATTCTGGCACGGCAAATGCTATGGGGTATGGCGAGGCTTATCTCATTTCAATCGAAAGGAAAAATTATGCGTAAAATCTCTCAAGCACTGGTCCTGGCTGGCGTTGTCGCACTGCCCGCTTTTTTATCCGTTCCGTCCGCCAGCGCGGATGATGCGCCGGCAGCACCAGCAGCCGCTTCACCCTTTACCGGTAATGTCACACTGGCATCCGAATACCTTTATCGCGGCATCGCTCAAACCCGTGGCAAACCGGCCATTCAAGGGGGGTTTGATTACGTCCACTCTAGCGGCTTATATATCGGCACATGGGCTTCCAATATCTCTTGGATTGGCGATGGCGTACCCGGA
>JAJXTJ010000252.1 GCA_021783895.1 Pseudomonadota bacterium
GACTCGACCTATCTTTTTTCGCTACAATCATCGTGATCCCCCAACTTTTCATGGACAGCCATGGTTCCCCATTTAACTACCGCGCTTACCGGCCCCCTGCTCGCTCTGGAGCAGCATATTCTGGACACTCAGCCGCGCATCGAGCACTGGTTCCGCACCCAATGGCAGGATCACGCCGCGCCGTTCTATGCCTCGGTGGACTTGCGCAACAGCGGCTTCAAACTCGCCCCGGTGGATACCAACCTGTTCCCGGGCGGATTTAACAACCTGAATCGCGACTTCATGCCGCTCTGCGTGCAGGCAACGATGTCAGCCGTGGAAAAGGTTTGTCCCGTGGCGCAGCGATTCCTGTTGATCCCGGAAAATCACACCCGCAATACCTTTTACCTGCAGAATGTGGTGGTGCTCGTCTCCATTCTGCGCCATGCCGGTTTGCAGGTGCGCATCGGCAGCCTGCTGCCTGAAATCACCGCGCCCACCACGCTCGATTTGCCGGATGGCTCGACCCTGATGCTGGAGCCGGTGAAGCGCGAAGGCGATCGCTTGAAGCTGGATGGCTTCGATCCCTGCGCGATTTTGCTCAACAACGACCTTTCGGCGGGAATTCCCGATATTTTGAAAGACCTCGACCAGCCGGTGATTCCGCCCTTGGGTGCGGGATGGTACACCCGGCGCAAATCCGGCCATTTCAGCGCGTATAACCAGGTCGCCGAGGATTTCGCCAGGCTGGTGCACATCGACCCCTGGCTGATCAATCCTTTTTTTACTACCTGCGGCGAGATCAGTTTCAAGGAACGGCGCGGCGAAGAATGTCTGGCGGCTTACGTCGATGAAATGCTCGATGATATCCGCGAAAAGTACCGGGAATACGGCGTCAACGAGGAGCCCTTCGTCATCGTCAAGGCCGATGCCGGCACTTATGGCATGGGCATCATGACGGTGAAGGACGCCTCCGAAGTGCGGGACCTGAACCGCAAGCAGCGTAACAAGATGGCCGTAGGCAAGGAAGGGCTTCATGTTTCCGAGGTGATAATCCAGGAGGGCGTCTACACCTTCGAGAGCATCGCCGACGCGGTGGCCGAGCCGGTGGTGTACATGATGGATCATTTTGTCGTCGGCGGTTTTTACCGCGTCCACACCGGGCGCGGCAAGGACGAGAACCTGAATGCACCGGGAATGCGCTTCGAACCGCTGGCGTTCAATACTGCCTGCACCCTGCCTGACTATGCGGCCGCGCCCGACGCCGCGCCTAATCGTTTCTATGCCTACGGCGTGGTGGCCAGGCTGGCGCTGCTGGCGGCGGCGGTCGAGCTGGAACGGCTTGCGCCATGAAACTTGCAACTTCCCCGACCAGGATCGATAATGTACACTTTAATGTTCATTACGGCGTCATGGAGAAATTTTGATGCGTGAGGCCACCTTTACTGAATTGCGCAACAACGCCAAGACCTATTTTGATGCGGTCGAGAGCGGAGAAACCGTGCTGGTTTACCGGTACGGCAAGCCGGTGGCCGAGATCGTGCCGGTCAGGAAAGAAATGCACTCCTGGAAAAGGCCTGCTTCGCCCTTGACGATCAAGGGGCTTTCCCTGAGCCGGGAGATTCTGAACGACCGTGAAAAATCGGCGGCATGAGGGTGTTTTTCGACACCTCGGCATTCGCCAAACGTTATATCCAGGAAGCCGGTTCGCAACAAGTGCTGGCTTTGTGCGGCCAGGCCGATGCGCTGGCGGTGAGCGTCATCTGCCTGCCCGAGATGGTGTCCACCCTGTCCCGTCTGGTGCGTGAAGCGAAGCTCTCGGACGGTCAATACCGCGCAACGAAGAAACTGATACTGGCCGATCTCGAGGATGTGGATATGTGCGAAATCACCCCATCCGTCATGGCGAGCACTCTCCGTTTTCTGGAAGGCAATCCGCTGCGGGCAATGGATGCCATTCACCTCGGTTGCGCCGTGGCCTACCAGCCCGATGTATTCGTGTCGGCTGACCGCAGACAGATCGGTGCGGCAGTTAAAATCGGCCTCAATACCGTGGATTTGTCCGGGACATAGCGCAGTATTTTGCCCATACATTATGAAGCCCATGAAACTTGCATTCATTCTTGACCCGCTGGAAAGCATCAAAACATACAAGGATTCGACCTGCGCCATGATGCGTGCGGCGCATGCGCGCGGCCACGAGCTCTACGTCATGGAACAGCATGAGCTGGTGCTGCGCGACGGCGCGGCGGTCGGCTTCGTCCGCAAGCTCGATCTGGTGGATGACGATTTGCGCTGGTACGCGCTGGAAGCGCCGGCATGGCGCGCGCTCTCCGACTTCGACGTGACGCTGATGCGCAAGGATCCACCCTTCGATATGGAATATATTTACAGCACCTATTTGCTGGAGTTGGCGGAGGAGCAGGGCGCACGAATTTTCAATCGCCCGACTGCGATTCGCGACTTCAACGAAAAGCTTTCCACCGCTAAATTTCCCGAATTCATGCCACCTACGCTGGTCACCCGGCAGGAAGCGCTGATCCGCGAGTTCATCGAAAAGCACGGCGACATCATCCTCAAGCCGCTGGACGCGATGGGCGGCAGCTCGGTGTTCCGCATACAGCGCAATGACCCCAATCTGAACGTGATCATCGAAACCATGACGTGGCTGGGAGCCAGAACGGTAATGGCGCAGCGTTACATCCCGGAGATTTCCCGGGGCGACAAGCGCATCCTGCTGATTGATGGCGAGCCGGTGTCTTATGCGCTGGCGCGTATCCCGAAAGAAGGCGAAACCCGTGGCAACCTCGCTGCCGGCGGCAAGGGCGTGGCGCAGCCGCTTTCCGAGCGGGACCGGCAAATCGCCGCCATATTGGGGCCGAAGCTCAGGGAAGCCGGGCTGTTTCTGGTTGGCCTGGACGTGATCGGCGACTGGCTCACCGAGATCAACGTCACCAGCCCGACCGGGATGCAGGAGATCGCCAGCCAGACCGGCTTCGACGTGGCGGGAATGTTTGTGGACAAATTGGAAAAGGCTTGTTCATGAGTTTTTTTACCACAGAGACACAGAGGCACAGAGAACACCACCCCTTGAGAAAAGCTTTTCTCTGTGTCTCTGTGTCTCTGTGGTTAATGGTCGTTTTTCTCACTGGCTGCGCCAAGGAACCTCCACCCTACCACGAGCAAAGCTTCGTCTTTGGCACGATGGTGGAGGTGACGATTTCCGGCGAGAAAGAGGCGCGCGCCAGGAAGCTGGCGGGCAAGGTGCTGGCGGACTTCGATTATCTGCACCATACCCTGCATGCCTGGCAACCCAGTGCGCTGTCGCGGATGAATGCGGTGTTCGCGCAAAGCCCGTCTAAAGCGGCGGTGGCGCCCGGTCTGGTTCCGATCATCCAGGATGCCACGCGCTTTTCGGAAATGTCGGGCGGCTTGTTCAATCCCGCCATCGGCAGGCTAATCAAACTCTGGGGGTTCCAGTCCGACGAGTTCAAGCCGCAGCGGCCCGACCCCGGTGAAATCAGGACGCTGGTTCAGGCCAATCCGCGCATGACCGATATCGTGTTCGAGGGGATACTGT
>JAJXTJ010000253.1 GCA_021783895.1 Pseudomonadota bacterium
ACGTGCCTGCGATCGTCGGTTTCGGTGCGGCTTGCGCGCTGGCCACAAGCCGCCTGACCGAGGTTCCACTTAAGCTTCTGCACATGCGGGAGCGGATGGATCAGGGGTTGCGGACGATGGGTGCGGTGCTGTTCGGCGATGGCGCCGAGCGTTTGGCCAATACCAGCTTTTTTGCAATTCCGGGCATCGAGGGCGAAACGCTGGTGATGGCGCTGGACCGTGCCGGGTTTGCAGTGGCGAGCGGGTCAGCCTGCTCCAGCGGTGGCACTGACCCGAGCCCGGTATTGCTGGCCATGGGTGTTGAGAGTGAATTGGCGCGGTGTGCGGTGCGCGTCAGCCTGGGCAGGGATAATGAAATGAGTCAGATTGAGCGGTTCTTGCTGGCGCTGCAGGGCGAGATACTCGGGTTGAAAAGGCTGGTGGCAGTTTAACCGGACGTGGCGAACAGAAAGACTTGGAACGTGGAGAAGTGAAAAATGATTAAGCAACCCATTTATCTGGATTATTCAGCGACTACGCCGGTCGATCCGCGAGTGGCGGAAAAAATGATTCCTTACCTGACCGAAAAATTCGGCAACCCGGCGAGCCGTTCCCATGAATTTGGCTGGGAAGCGGAAAGAGCCGTTGAGGAGGCGCGAGAGCAGGTTGCCGCGCTGGTCAATGCCGATCCCAAGGAAATCATCTGGACCTCGGGCGCAACCGAATCGAACAACCTCGCCATCAAGGGCGCCGCGCACTTTTACAAAAGCAAGGGCAAGCATCTGGTCACGGTGATGACCGAGCACAAGGCGGTGATCGACACCATGCGCCACCTCGAGGGCGAAGGCTATGAAGTCACCTATCTCATGCCGGAAACAAACGGCCTGGTGGATATGGAGAAATTCAAGGCTGCCCTGCGCCCCGACACGATTCTTGCCTCCGTCATGCTGGTCAACAACGAAATCGGGGTGATTCAGGATATTGCTGCACTGGGCGAGGTTTGCCGTGCCAAAGGCGTGCTTTTTCACGTGGATGCCGCCCAGGCTACCGGCAAGGTGGCGATTGATCTGGCCAAACTAAAAGTCGATCTGATGTCCTTTTCCGCACACAAGACCTATGGCCCGAAGGGCATCGGTGCGCTGTACGTGCAGAGGAAGCCGCGCGTGCGGCTGGAAGCGCAAATGCACGGCGGCGGTCACGAACGAGGGCTGCGCTCCGGCACGTTGGCGACGCACCAGATCGTCGGCATGGGCGAGGCATTCCGCATCGCGCAGGAGGAAATGGCGACCGAAAACGAGCGCATTCGCTATCTGCGTGACCGCCTCTACAACGGTCTGTCGCAAATCGAGGAAACGCATGTCAATGGCGACATGGAACAGCGGGTGCCGCACAACCTCAATATCAGCTTCAACTTCGTCGAAGGCGAATCGCTGATCATGGCGATCCGCGAACTCGCGGTTTCCAGCGGCTCCGCCTGTACTTCCGCGAGTCTGGAGCCTTCTTATGTGCTGCGAGCACTGGGCCGCAGCGACGAGCTGGCGCACAGTTCGATCCGCTTCACCATCGGTCGTTTTACCACCGAAGAAGAGATCGACTTCGCGATCGATCTGCTGAAGACGAAAATCGGTCGCCTGCGCGAAATGTCTCCGCTGTGGGACATGTTCAAGGAAGGCGTCGATTTAAGCACCGTGCAGTGGGCGGCACACTAAAATAGCTATCAGCCGTCAGCTATCAGCGGTCAGCAAAGAGCATTCGCGGCAAAGCCGCGACAAAAGGCTGAAAGCTGACCGCTGAAAGCTGATAGCTGCTTTATCAAGGAGAAACACATGTCTTACAGCACAAAAGTTTTGGACCACTATGAGAATCCCCGTAACGTCGGAACCTTCGGCAAGGACGACGAAGGTGTCGCCACCGGCATGGTCGGGGCGCCTGCCTGCGGCGACGTGATGAAGTTGCAGATCAGGGTGAACAAGGACGGCGTGATCGAGGATGCGAAGTTCAAAACCTACGGCTGCGGCTCGGCGATTGCATCGAGCTCGCTGGTGACAGAGTGGGTCAAGGGCAAGACCCTGGACGAGGCGCTCACCATCAAGAACACCCAGATAGCCGAGGAACTGGCGTTGCCGCCGGTGAAGATTCACTGCTCGGTACTGGCGGAAGACGCCATCAAGGCTGCCGTGGCAGATTACAAGGCCAAGCACGGCGCGATGGTTGAAACCGCCGCCTGCAAAGGCTCGGATTGTTCTGTTTAAGGAGATAAAGCATGGCAGTTACCCTGACCGAGAAAGCCGCCACTCACATCAAGAACTTCATCGCAAAACGCGGCAAAGGCGTTGGCTTGCGCTTGGGCGTGCGCACCAGCGGTTGTTCCGGCATGGCCTACACGCTGGAATTCGCCGATGAATTCAACGAAACCGACAGCCAGTTCGAAAGCTTCGGCGTGAAGGTTCTCGTTGATCCGAAGAGCCTGGTTTATCTTGAAGGAACCGAGCTGGATTTCGTGCGCGAAGGACTGAACGAGGGCTTCAAGTTCAACAACCCCAATGTCAAGAATTCGTGCGGTTGCGGCGAGAGCGTCAGTTTCTAGTTGGATGCAGGATCAGCCCGCAATGAATTTCGATTTCAGCAAGAACCATTTCGAGCTGTTCGGTATCCTGCCGCTCTACCAGATCGACACTATCCAGTTGGAGCAGGCTTATCGCGACATCCAGAGTCAGGTCCATCCTGACAAGTTCGCGCACCTTCCCGATGTGGAGCGCAGGTTATCGATGCAATGGTCGACGCTGGCCAATGAGGCTTACCAGACTCTCAGGCAGCCTCTCGGCAGGGCGCGTTACTTGCTGCATTTGAATGGCGTTGAACTTCACGAGGAAACCAATACGGCGATGTCGCCCGCCTTCCTGATGCAGCAGATGGAATGGCGCGAGGCGATCGGCGAAGCCAGGGCGGCCAAGGATGTGTCTGAGCTGGAACATTTGAGCGGTCAGTTGCGCGCCGACATTCAGGCGCAGCAGCACCAGCTGGCCGACTTGCTGGATAGAGAAAAGAATTATCCGAAGGCTGCGGAAATAGTACGCGAGCTTAAATTCATGGAAAAATTGCGCGAGGAAATCAACTACGCGCTGGAGGCTTTGGACGCATAATGGCTTTGTTGCAGATCGCAGAACCCGGCATGAGCACCGCTCCACACCAGCATCGGCTGGCGGTGGGGATCGACCTGGGTACGACCAATTCCCTGGTGGCAACGGTCAGGAGCGGCATGAGTGTCGTGCTGCATGACGAGAATGGCCGCAGTTTGTTGCCTTCGGTGGTGCGCTACCATGAGGATGGCAGTGCAGAAGTCGGCTATTCCGCACAGGCGATGCAAAGCAGGGATCCCCACAACACCGTCGTTTCGGTGAAGCGCTTAATGGGCAGAGGGCTGCGCGACCTGCCCGATGCCGGCAGCATGCCGTATCAATTCGTCGATGCGCCCGGCATGGTGCAGCTCAAGACCGTGGCGGGCGTGAAAAGCCCGGTCGAAGTGTCGGCCGAGATTCTCAAAGTGCTGCGCGATCGTGCAGAGAAGG
>JAJXTJ010000254.1 GCA_021783895.1 Pseudomonadota bacterium
AGGGGAAAACACATTGCAAACATCAGGAGTTTTTTCATGGGCGCCATTTTATGGACTCCGCCCAAAAATGTCTTCGCCCATGTGCAAGCGCACGTAATCAGCCCTATCCCGGGGATGTCGGATATTTGTATGTATAGGGAACCACGCGGATGAAACAACGCTGTTGAATGGCAGCAGCCATTGCAGCGAATGGCAACTATCTGAATAGAATCAGACCCGAATCGCGGCCGGGTGCAGCAAAACGGCAACGCATAGGCGTTGCCGTTTTTGATTTCATCAAACCGTCCAGCTTCTCGTCAACAGAGGGTTTGCCGACGAAGAAGCAATCTCCACACCCGTATCCAGGTGCGGGGCGGGCATTCACTCACGCCAGATCAGCCACCAACGCGGTACGTACGTTTTCAGTCAGCGTGATTCCGTCAACCGGATAAGCAGCCAGATCGACTCCCATCTGGATGGCAGCACCTGATTTGGCAGCCGCAATCGAGGAGGCATCGAGCTCAAAACGCAGAAAATGCACCGCCGAGGTTTTTTCCGCATTTTCGCGTTCCATGTCCTCATCCGCGATGGCATAGCTGCGGGCATGGTCTGCCACTTGCACCCACACACGTTCCTCGATTCCCTTCAACTTTGCCAATGCAAGCTGGCGTTCGTCAGGATCGGGATACTCGATCATCATGGTGGCTTTCCAGTTGCTGCCATCCGGGATCAGCGGATTGTAGGCATCGAGTTCATCCTGGATGCCCGCATCTTCGAACGTACGCTCGGCGCGCAGCATTTCCTGGATCTGGTAACGCATGGTTTTTTCATCTTCGAAAATCAGCGTCACGTGCTCGCCCAGCATCACGGAACGGTTTTTCTTGTGCGCGATCATGTCGCTGCGATAGGCCGGGCGAACCTTGGCGTAGCTTTCCAGACTCATCAGGCTGTCACGGGTGATGTGCGGCATATTCTTCTCCTTGCTCAACGTGTTATTCAAGACCGTACGCAATGCGCATCAGCGTGATCGGGTGCTGCTTCTGGGCGGTGGCGCCTTCTCCCATCCCTTGCAGGATGTGGCGCGCGGCAATCGCGCAGTCCGAACTGACGAAGTCGGGCTGCGGCTCGGCCATCTGGCGGAACACCGCTTTGCCGATCTTCATCGACTTGTCGAAGTACTCGCTCTTCACGCCCCAGGTGCCGTCGTGACCTGAACAGCGTTCGACCATCGTCACCTTGGCGCCGGCCAGCTGCAAGGCGTCACGCGTCTTGTTGCCGATGTTCTGCACCCGCTGGTGACACGGCACGTGATAGGCGACCTTGCCAAGCGGCGCCTTGAAATCGGTTTTCAACAGGCCGTCGACATTGCGCGCCATCAGATATTCAAATGGATCCCACATTGCCTCCTTGACGGCCTGCACATCGGCGTCGTCGGGGAACATCAGCGGCAGTTCCTGCTTGTACATCAACGTACAGGAAGGCACCGCAGTGAGGATCGCGTAGCCTTCGTGTGCGAGCCTGGCCAGATGCGGAATATTGACCTCCTTCAGCGTCTGAACCGCATCGAGATCGCCCAGCTCGAGTTTAGGCATGCCGCAGCAAGCTTCCTTCTCGACCAGCACGGCGGGGATTTCATTGTGCGCGAGCAGTTTCAGGAGATCGTGGCCGATACCCGGCTCGTTGTAGTTCACATAACAGGTCGCATAGATCGCGACCTTGCCGGGTGTTTTGGCGCCAGCTTTCACCGCGAAGTCGCCGCGCGGCCTGGCCGTCGAACGGAATTTTGCGCTGTCGTATTCGGGCAACTGGCGATCAGGATGGATATGCAGCACGCTGTCGACCAGCTTGCGGATCGGCTTGCTCTTCAGGCTGGCGTTCACTGCTTGCACCACCACGGGAATCGAGGCGAGCTTGCCCATCGCATCGGTCGATGAGAGCAACTTGTCGCGGAAGCTGGTTCCGCCTTTCTGGAATTTGACGGCCTTGGCGCGCAGCATGGTGTGCGGAAAATCGAGATTCCACGGATGCGGCGGCACATAAGGGCACTTGGTCATGTAGCAGAGGTCGCACAAATAGCATTCGTCGACCACTTTCCAGAAGTCAGGTTTGGCAACGCCGTCGACTTCCAGCGTCGACGATTCGTCTATCAGGTCGAACAGGGTCGGAAAAGCCGTACACAGCGACACGCAACGACGACAGCCATGGCAAATATCGAAGGCGCGTTCAAGCTCGTGCATGAGCTTTTCTTCGTTGTAAAAATCCGGGTTTTTCCAGTCGAGCGGGTGACGGGTCGGGGCTTCGAGGCTGCCTTCACGAATGCTCATGCGAACTCCAGTTTGGACTTGGTATCAATGACAAGTTGGTTTCAAAAAAAAGCGGGTCGCAACCGACCCGCTTTTAGTTTTGGGGCCGATCAGGCGCCCAGGCTGTCCAGCGTCTTCTGGAACTTGTTGGCGTGCGAACGCTCGGCCTTGGCCAGCGTCTCAAACCAGTCGGCGATTTCGTCGAAGCCTTCCGAGCGTGCATCCTTGGCCATGCCGGGGTACATGTCGGTGTATTCGTGGGTCTCGCCTGCGATCGCGGTCTTCAGGTTATCGGCGGTAGGGCCGAAAGTCATGCCGGTTGCGGGGTCGCCGCATTTTTCCAGATACTCCAGATGGCCGTGCGCGTGGCCGGTTTCGCCTTCAGCGGTGGAGCGGAACACGGAAGCCACATCGTTGAAGCCTTCTACGTCGGCTTTTGCTGCGAAGTAGAGGTAGCGGCGGTTGGCCTGAGATTCGCCCGCGAAGGCGGCTTTCAGATGGTCTTCAGTTTTCGAACCTTTGAGTTGCATGTCCTGATCTCCTGTATTGAATGGATTGCCTTTCGGCATGTTGAGTAACTCAATCCCTGTCCGGGCTTGCACCAGGGAAACCGGTTTTTTAGACTTAGTCTAATACCTGAACGAAGATTAAGCCCGGTGAACAGGGCCTGTCAACCAGGGAGCAAACACCCCGTGAGAAACAAGGCTATAGCCACCAGCGCCTCCTCTCAAGAGGTAAACTTCAAAATCAGCTGGAGATAGCCCATGACTTTCGACAAGACAAAAACCGACGCCGAATGGCGCGCCGAACTCAGTCCCGAGCAGTACCGCATTCTGCGCGAGCACGGAACCGAGCGCGCCTTTACCGGCCAGTATTGGGATAACCACGCAAGCGGAAAATATCGCTGTGCAGCATGCGGCGAACCGCTCTTTGCATCGCAGACCAAATTTGATTCAGGAACGGGCTGGCCAAGCTTTTATCAGGCGATCAATCCCGATGCCGTTGCCGAAAAAACCGACTCCAGCCACGGCATGACGCGTGTCGAGGCACTGTGCCGTCGCTGTGGTTCGCATCTCGGCCATGTTTTTCCGGATGGCCCGGCCCCCACCGGAACGCGCTATTGCATCAACTCGGCATCGCTGACGTTCGAAGCAGCCCCGCCAAGCCAGGAACGGGACTGAGCCTTGCATATTTTTGACGCGCGGATCACGGCGATTACGCCCGCCACGCCCAGCATTCACGTCCTGCAACTGACGATACCT
>JAJXTJ010000255.1 GCA_021783895.1 Pseudomonadota bacterium
CGACAACCGCGTGGGCTACCTGGACCACCCGGTGTTCTACATCCTCACCAATCACAGCCGCGGCGACGCCGCCAAGGCTGATTTCCTGGGGCAGGAACGCTATCGGCTGGACCGCGTACGCTACACCACCTGCCCGGTGGGCAACGACGACTGGCTGCTCAAGGCCGGCACCCTGAACATCAACCAGCAGACCCAGGTCGGCAGTGCCAGCAACGTGCTGCTTACCTTCAAGAGCGTGCCGCTCTTGTACACGCCCTGGCTGGATTTTCCCATCAGCGGCCAACGCAAGTCGGGCTTTCTGGCGCCGGTGTTCGGCACCACCAGCAAGGGCGGCATAGACATCACCATTCCCTATTACCTGAACCTGGCGCCCAACTACGACCTTACCCTCTACCCCCGCATCATCACCAAGCGCGGCTTGCAAATGGGCTTCGACGGGCGCTATCTGTTCCCAAGCATGAGCGGCGAGGACGTGATCGAATACTTGCCCAACGACCGCGTGGCGGGGCGCGACCGCTGGGGCTTGTTCTTGAGCCACAATCAGAGTTTCGGCGTGCCCGGCCTGTTCGCCAGCATGAACTACCAGCGCGTGTCGGACAACAACTATTTCCGCGACCTGTCCAATCAGATCGTCAATACCTCCACCACCATCCTGCCGCAGCAGGGCAGCGTGTCCTACGACGCAGGCTGGTGGCAGGCTAGCCTGCTGGCGCAGCAGTTCCAGACCCTGCAGGATCCCAGTGCTCCGGTGACCGTGCCCTACAACCGGATGCCCGAGTTGGATCTGAGCGCGGCGAAATACCTTACCCCCTGGATGGTGGGCAGCCTGGACGGTCAGCTCGTCAAGTTTTCCGGCGTCACCAGCGCGCCTACGGGCACGCGCTTCGTGCTCTATCCGCGCATCGCCCTGCCCTATGAGAACAGCTACTTTCACTTTACGCCCAAATTCGGGGTCAACTTCGCGCGCTACGACCTGACCAACAATGTGGTGAACGGCCAGACGGTGGATCAGATCACGCGCACCCTGCCCATGGCCAGCGTGGACACCGGCCTGGCTTTCGAGCGCGACTTCAATTTCCGCGGCAAGGCCTATACCCAGACCCTGGAGCCGCGCCTGTTTTACGTCTACATCCCCTACCGCAACCAGAACGCTATTCCGGTGTTCGATACCGGTCAGCTGGATTTCAACTTTGCGCAGATGTTCCAGGAAAACCAGTTCGTGGGCTGGGATCGCATCAACAACGCCAACCAGCTCACGGTGGCGGCCAGCTCGCGCTTCATCGAGCACAGTACCGGCCTGGAGCGCCTGAACGTCGCCGTCGGCCAGCGTTTCTACTTTACGCCCCAGCGCGTCACCCTGCCCGGCGTGCCGTTGTCCACCCAGCCCTCGTCGGACTTCCTCGCCGTGGCGAGCGGTCAGGTCACGCGCACCATTCGCTTAGGCGGCGGCTGGGAATACAACGTGCACACCGGCAGCACGGTGAAATCCAGCATCAGCTTCAGCTATCAGCCCTATCTGGGGCAGGTGGTGAACCTGGGCTACAATTTTATCGCCGGCTCCATCGAGCAGATCGATTTCTCCACCCAGTGGCCGCTCACGCAGCGGTTGTACGGTCTCGCGCGCGTGAACTTCTCGACCCGCGATCGGCGTCTGTTGGACGCCCTCGCGGGGGTGGAGTATAACGGCGGCTGCTGGGTACTGCGCGCCGTGGTGCAGCGCATCCCGGTATCGCAAACCGCGGTCAACAACGCTTTCTTCATCCAATTGGAACTGAACGGCCTGTTCCGCCTCGGGTCTGATCCTCTGTCTGCCCTTCAACAAAGCATCCAAGGTTATGCAAGCACCAACCAGATTCTCAACCGTCCTTAATCTCATTTGTGCACTGGGTCTGGCCTGGCCGCTCACGGTGGCGGCCGCAGACGCGCCGGCGCCCATCCAGCCGGTCGACGCCATCGCCGCCGTGGTCAACAGCCAAGTCATCACCAGGAATGAACTGGCGGCTCGTTATGCCCAGATCGCGGCCCAACTTCAGCAGCAGAACGTTCCGCTCCCACCCAAAGACGTGCTGGAGAAACAGGTACTGGAGCGCATGATCATCGAGCGCGTGCTGCTGCAGCATGCGCAGGAGACCGGCATACGCGTCGATCCCGTCATGCTCGACCAGGCCATCCAGCGCGTGGCGGAACAAAACCACATGAGCGTCGAACAGCTCAAGGAGGCGCTGACCAAGGACGGCATGGGCTACGAGCGCTTCCGCGACCGCCTCAAGGATCAGATGATGGTAGACCAGGCGCGCCAGCGCGACGTGGACAACCACATCACCGTGTCCGACGCCGAAATCGCCGGCTATTTGCAAACCCAGGCCACCCAGGGCGCCAACGAGCAATACAATCTTTCGCAGATCTACATCGCCGTGCCGGAAAACGCGACGCCTGCTGACATCCAGGCCAAGGAGGCCAAGGCCGAGGAAGTGCTGCAAAAGCTGCGCGCCGGCGGCAATTTCGAGGAGCTGTCGGCGAGTTACTCGGACGCGCCCAACGCCCTGCAAGGCGGCGCCCTGGGTTGGCGCGACGGCGGCCAGTTCCCGCCCGACTTCCTGCAGATCATCGCCAAGCTGCCCATCGGCGGCTATAGCAACATTCTGCGCACCAACAGCGGCTTCCATATCTTCAAGCTCAACGGCAAGCGTGCACAAGATGAAAAGCTCATGGTGACGCAAAGCCAGGTGCGCGAAATCCTCATCAAGACCAACGAGGCGACGTCGGCCGAGGACGCGCGCCAGCGCCTGGCCAGCATACGCGACCGCATCGAGCACGGCGCCGCCACCTTCGCCGACATGGCGCGCCAGTATTCGCAGGATCCCAGCTCCGCCAAGGGCGGCGACATCGGCTGGGTGAATCCGGGAGCCACCCTGCCGGAATTCCAGAAGGTCATGGACAGCCTCAAGCCGGGTGAACTGAGCCAGCCCTTTGAGACCCCGCTGGGCTGGTTCCTCATCGAGGTCACGGCGCGGCGCGAGAAGGACATGACCGCCGAGCGTGCCAAACTCGAAGCGCGCAAGGCCATTTTCGAGCGCAAGGCGGAAGAGGCGTACCAGGACTGGGTGCGCCAGCTGCGCGATGCGGCCTATGTGGAAATTTTCCCGCCTTATTGAAGCGTTCTCACCCAGGCCCTCTCCCCCGTGCGGAAGAGGGGGGTGCGGCGTCGCTGCACGATGCCTGCTTTGACCATGCCGCGCCTGGCCCTCACTCCCGGCGAACCGGCCGGCATCGGCCCGGACCTGACCGTGCTGCTGGCCGAGCGCGCGCGCGACTATGAACTGGTGGTGGTGGGCGACGCAGAGATGCTCGAAGCGCGCGCACGCACCCTTGGTCTGGCGCTGGAAACCGCAGCCTTCGATGCGGCCCGCCCGGCCGAGCGCGCGCCGCATCGTTTGTCGGTGCTGCACGTACCTGCGGTGCAGCCACCCCGGCCGGGGCAGTTGGATGCCGCCAATGCTCCCTACGTGCTGGAAACCCTGCGCCAGGCGACGGCCGGCT
>JAJXTJ010000256.1 GCA_021783895.1 Pseudomonadota bacterium
ATCCACCACTGAGCCGACGGGCGCGCCATCGCCTTTGCCGCCGGGGATCTGCGAGGCAATGATGGTGTAGGCGCGGCCATCCGAGCCAAACAGGATCACCGCATCGGGCGAACGGCACTCGATCGCGACAAACAGCTTGTCGCCCTCCTTGAAGGAGAGCGCGGCCAGGTCGAGGCCGTGCCCCTGGCGCTGGCGCAGCCAGCCCTTCTCGGACAGGATGACGGTCACCGGCTCGTCCAGCACGGCGGCCTCGGATAACGAGGCGCGCCTTTCCGGCTGGATCAGCGTGCGCCGACCGTCGCCGAACTTCTTGATGTCCTCGCGGATTTCCCGCGCAACCAGGGACTTCATCCGGGCCGGGCTGGCCAGCAGGGATTCCAGCTTGGCGCGCTCCTTCATCAGTTCGACGATTTCCTGTTCGATCTTGATGCCTTCCAGCCTGGAGAGCTGGCGCAGGCGGATTTCCAGGATGTCGTCGGCCTGCCGCTCGGACAGGGAATATCGGGCGATCAGGGCGGGCTTCGGTTCGTCGGATTCGCGGATCAGGCGGATCACCTCGTCGATGTTCAGGAAAACGATGTGCCGTCCTTCCAGGATATGGACGCGATCGTTGACCTTGCCGAGGCGGTGCCCGAGGCGCTTTTCCACCGTCGCAATCCGGAACTGGCACCATTCCGAGAAAATCGTGTAGAGCGATTTCTGCATCGGATTGCCGTCCAGCCCCACCTGGACGAGGTTGAACGATACCGTCGTTTCCAGGCTGGTGTAAGCGAGCAGGGTGCGGGCGAACTCGTCGCGGTCGATGCGCGAACTTTTCGGCCCGAAAACGATGCGCACCGACTGCTCCTTGTCCGATTCGTCGCGCGCCGTATCGAGCAGGGAGAGCAGCAGGGTCTTGGTCTGAGTCTGCCCCTGATCGACGGTCTTCTTGCCGAGCTTGGGCTGCGGATTGGTCAGGGTTTCGATTTCCGACAGCACTTTCGCTGCCGAAGCGCCGGGCGGCAGTTCCGTGATCACCAGCTGCCACTGGCCGCGCGCCATCTCCTCGAACACGTAGCGCGCGCGCACCGCGATCGAGCCCCGGCCGCTGGTGTAGGCATTGCGAATTTCATGCGGGCTGGAAAGGATCTGGCCGCCGCCGGGGAAATCCGGGCCGGGGATCATGTCCAGCATCTGCGCCTCGCTGAACGAAGGCGACTCGATCATCGTCGCCGCCACTTCGCACACCTCGCGCAGGTTGTGCGGCGGCACCTCGGTGGCGATCCCGACGCCGATGCCGGATGCGCCGTTGAGCAGCAGGAAAGGCAGGCGCGCCGGCAACACCACGGGCTCCTCGAAGGAGCCGTCGTAATTCTGCCGGAAAGCGATCGTGCCCTGGTCAAGTTCACCCAGCAGCAACTGCGCGATCGGTGTCAGCCGCACTTCCGTGTAGCGCATCGCCGCCGCCGAATCGCCGTCCAGGCTGCCGAAGTTGCCCTGCCCGTCGATCAGCGGATAGCGCAGCGAGAAATCCTGCGCCATGCGTACCGCCGCCTCGTACACCGCGCTGTCGCCATGCGGATGGTATTTGCCGATCACGTCGCCGACGATGCGCGCCGACTTCTTGTGCGGCTTGTCCCACTCGTTGCCCATCTCGCGCATGGCGTAAAGGATGCGCCGCTGCACCGGCTTCTGGCCGTCGCGTACATCGGGAATGGCGCGTGACTTTGACACCGCCATCGCGTAGGCGAGATAGGCCGCCTTGGCATAATCCGCCAGATCGTCCTGCGGCTCTGCGGCAGACGGTTCGGCGGGCGGCTCCGGCGGTGCGGGGGGCTGTTCGGCAAACGCCAACTCCTCGTCCGGCAATGCTTCCAGCTGCTCGAAGAGATCGGGGGTGAGGCTGTCTATTTCGTCCTTCATGGTGTCTCTATGTTTCAGGGTTTACGATCAAATTTGCAAAAAAGGGACGATCCCGCCAACTCGGATATTTCATAAAAATGGCTGCATCCCTGTAGGAGCGGCCTTGGCCGCGATTCCGGCGCTGGCGCTGGCTCCGCAGCTTATCGCGGCCAAGGCCGCTCCTACAATGGATTGGTCGAATTTATGAAACATCCGGGCTAAGAAATTAACCGTCGTAATGGAAGCGGCAAGCGATAATCACCAGTTCTGCATCGGTTGCGCGATACATCAAACGGTTCGCCTCATCTATGCGCCGGGACCAGTAGCCGGATAATTCGCCACGCAGCGGTTCGGGTTTGCCGATCCCGGCGAACGGGTCACGCGCAGCGGCAGTAATCAGCAGGTTTAACCGCTTGAGCGTCTTTTTATCCTGATCCTGCCAGTACAGATAAGCGTCCCACGCATCGGGCACAAAGCGAATGGTGCGCATGCTTAATCAGTGGAAAGTAATTGACGGTCCTGAGCTTGCCCGGCTTTATCCTGTGCAATTGCCCGTGCCAATGCCGCCGCATTGGCCGGGTTGCTTGTCAGGTGTAGCGTCTCCATGATGCTGTTGTAGCTGTCCAGCGACATCACCACTGCATCGCCTTCCGCATCGCGGCGGCTGATAATGGTTACGTCCGCGTCTTGCACAACGCCGTCCAATACGGACTTGAGCGCATTACGCGCATGGGAATAGGTAACGACTTTCATGTCCGCCTCACTTGTTCATTAAGTTGAACAAGTTTAGCTGAGGCGTGTGTTCAATGCAAGTCGATTGAACACTTGGCGCTCATTCGTAATAACTCCACAAGCGGAGCACTTTGACGACTTGTTCTTCAGCCAGGACTTGGTAAATCAGTCGGTGCTGAATGTTGATGCGCCGCGAATAAGCACCGTTGAGGTCACCAACCAGCTTCTCGTATGGAGGAGAATTCTGATAGGGATTGGAGATCAGGACGGCCAGCAACTCCTGCGCTTTCTGCTTAAGCCCAGCAGCCGCAAGTTTCTTCGCGTCTTTTTGCGCCTGTTTCGTATACACGAGCTGCCAAGTCACCAGTCAAGTTCCCTGGCGCACTCCTCAACCGGGGCTTTGAGCCCCTCGACGATGGATTCCCTCATGCCGGGAACCGGCAGCAGGAATAGCGATTCCTGGATTGAAGCCCAGTCCTGTTCCGAAAGCAGGACAGCGTTTGCCCGCTTGCCGGTAATCAGGATGGGCTCGTGAGATGAAGCCGCATCGTCCATGAGGCGGTAGAGCCTGGCACGCGCTTCGCTTGCCGTGATGGTAGTCATCCCTGCCTCCATATTGCAAACCCTAAGCGTACGCCTTTACGTACGAATGTCAACGCAAAAACCAATTCAGGGCTGAATCACTCGTCCGCCTCTACCAGATGCCCCGCTTCTTCCATCCATGCCCGCCTTGATGCAGCCTCGGATTTTGCCATCAGCTTGTTGAAAACGTCCCGGACATAGCCGGTGAAATCGTCCGTCCTCAACGTCAGCAAGCGGCGCGCGTCGGGGTTGAGAGTGGTTTCCCACAGCTGCACCGGGTTCATTTCTCCCAGGCCCTTGAAGCGCGACACGCTCCAGGCG
>JAJXTJ010000257.1 GCA_021783895.1 Pseudomonadota bacterium
TGCGGAGGGCAGGCGAAAACCATATCCCACCAGATTTTCCTTGCGCGCCCGATCCCCCTTGTACATACCACCGATCTGCGGGATGGTGACATGGCTTTCGTCGATAAACATCAGTGCGTTAGGCGGCAGATAGTCGATTAGCGTGGGCGGCGGATCGCCCGGATTCCTGCCGGACAGATGGCGCGAGTAGTTCTCGATGCCCTTGCAGAACCCCAGTTCGTTGAGCATTTCCAGGTCGAAGCGGGTGCGCTGTTCGATCCGCTGCGCCTCCACTAATTTGTGATCCTTCTGGAAACACCCGATTCTTTCACGCAGTTCAGCCTTGATCGCTTCTATCGCCCGCAGGGTGGTGCTGCGTGGTGTGACGTAATGGCTCGACGGATAAACCGTATAGCGCGGAACCTTGCGCTGGATATGGCCGGTCAGCGGGTCGAACAGGGAAATACTCTCGACTTCATCATCGAACAGGCTGATCCGCACTGCCGTTTCCGCGCTTTCCGCAGGATAGATGTCGAGCACATCACCGCGCACACGAAAAGTGCCACGACGAAAATCAATTTCGTTGCGATCATACTGCATCTCGGTGAGGCGCTTGATGGCATCGCGCTGGGACATCGTCTCGCCTTGGCGCAAATGCAGGATCATGCCGTGGTAGTCAACCGGGTCGCCGATTCCATAAATGCATGAAACCGATGCAACGATCACGCAGTCCTCGCGCTCCAGCAACGATTTGGTGGCGGATAGCCGCATCTGTTCGATGTGCTCGTTGATGCTGGAATCTTTTTCGATGAATAGGTCGCGTGACGGAACATAGGCTTCCGGCTGGTAGTAATCGTAATAGGAAACAAAATACTCCACCGCGTTTTCGGGAAAGAACTCGCGCATCTCGGAATACAATTGCGCCGCCAAAGTCTTGTTGTGCGCCATGATGATGGCCGGTCGCCCGAGACGGGCGATGACATTGGCCATGGTGAAGGTCTTGCCGGAGCCGGTCACACCGAGCAGGGTCTGAAACGCCAGTCCGTCATGCAAGCCTTCGACCAACTGGGCGATGGCATTGGGCTGATCCCCGGCGGGCTCGAATGGCTGGTGAAGTTTGTAGGGGCTATTGGGAAATGTGACGACCACGGGTAAAATAAGGAGGTTTGACAACTTTGAATTGTATCATGCGGGCACTGGCCCGCATTACCCTCACTTAAGGAGTGAATCTTGGAACTGTCTCAGCGCGTTCAGGCCATCAAGGAATCCCCCACCCTCGCCGTCACCGCCCGTGCCGCCCGGCTCAAGGCCGAAGGCAAGGACATCATCGGCCTTGGCGCAGGCGAACCGGATTTCGACACCCCGCAGCACATCAAGGATGCCGCCAAGAAAGCCATCGACGACGGATTCACCAAATACACCCCGGTCGGCGGCATACCCAGCCTGAAAAACGCCATCGTTGCCAAACTCAAGCGCGACAACAGCCTGGACTACACCGCCAAAGAAGTCATCGTCGGCGTCGGCGGCAAGCAGTGCATCTTCAACCTGGCTTTGGCCGTCCTGAATCCGGGCGACGAGGTGGTCATCCCGGCACCCTACTGGGTTTCCTATGCGGATATCGCCATGGTGGCCGAAGCCAAGCCGGTCATCGTCGAGTGCGGTATCGAGCAGGGCTTCAAGATTACCCCGGCGCAACTGGATGCGGCCATCACGCCCAAAACCAAAATATTCATGATCAACAGCCCGTCCAACCCGACCGGGGCGGTCTACACGCTGGATGAACTGAAGGCCCTTGGCGAAGTATTGAAGCGCCACCCCCACGTGCTGGTGGCTACCGACGATATGTACGAACACGTCAACCTGTCCGGCGCGAAATTCGTCAACATCCTCAACGCCACCCCCGAGCTGAAAGACCGCTGCGTCGTACTGAACGGCGTGTCGAAGGCCTATTCCATGACCGGCTGGCGCATCGGCTATGCAGCCGGCCCGGAAAAAATCATCAAGGCGATGGAAATTCTTCAGTCCCAGTCCACCTCCAACCCCACCTCGATCTCGCAGGTGGCCGCGCAGGCCGCCCTGAATGGCGATCAAGGATGCATTACCCCGATGGTGAAAGCATTCCTCGAGCGCCATGAATTCGTGGTGCGCCGCTTCAACGAGATGAAGGGGCTGAAATGCCTTCCCGCCGGCGGCGCCTTCTACGCCTTCCCCGACGCGCGCGAGGCCATTGCCGACCTGCATCGCAGCGGCACCCTTGCAGAAGCGACCGACATGGCCCTTTCCGAATACCTGCTTGAAAAAACCGGGGTGGCTGTAGTACCGGGATCGGCCTTCGGCGCGGAGGGCTACTTCCGCATCTCCTTCGCCACCTCGATGAAAAACCTGGAGATGGCCCTGGAACGGATCCAGAAGGCGCTTGAATAGCCTGCTTAAGTGATTTCAAGTTGACCGGCCAAGGTCAAAGCTTTATAATTCGCAGCTTGTTAATTCCCTGATAGCTCAGTCGGTAGAGCGACGGACTGTTAATCCGCAGGTCCCTGGTTCGAGTCCAGGTCGGGGAGCCAGATTTGTATCAGAGTCAAGGGGTTATCGTTTAGGCGGTAACCCTTTTTCTATTCCGGTGGTCTGGATATATCTCTGGCTCGGCATAGACTCTGAGGGTCTATAAAGGTCGCCAATACAGGAAACAGCCCATGACTACTATGCCGAAATGCCCGAAATGCAATTCTGAATTCACCTATGAAGACGGTGCCATGTTTGTCTGCCCGGAATGTGCGCACGAGTGGTCGAAGGAGGCTGCAGAGAACGCCAATGACCGGCATATCGTGTGCGATGCCAATGGAAACAAACTCCAGAACGGCGACACAGTGGCGGTGATCAAGGATCTGAAGGTTAAAGGGTCGTCTTTGGTGGTCAAGGTGGGAACGAAGGTGAAGAATATCCGTCTGGTGGAAGGCGATCACGACATCGACTGCAAGATCGACGGAATTGGCGCGATGCAGCTGAAATCCGATTTTGTGAGGAAGGTTTAGAGTTGCCCAGGATGCCGAAAATTTTTCAAGCATGGCCATCTTTCGGGGTGGCCTTTTGCTTTCCTGGGGTTTGGCATCGGGCTAGGACACTGGTCGCTGGAGCCGCGTTTTTTGACCAAGCCGGTCCAGGCAGACGAAGGTGACATTGGTAGCGAAGATGAGGTCTTCGCTGCCGCTTTCGATGCCATCGCAATAGACATCCACGTAGTACTGCACGGAGGTCTTGCCCTCGCGCACGCGCTGGACGGAGAAGCGCAGGATCGACCCCTGCCCCACGCTTTTGTGGAATTCCACCTTGTCCATGGCGACGGTGACGAAGCTGCAACCGGGATAATCCCGACTGGCGGCAATCCAGGATATCTCGTCGACCCACTTGAGCATGTTGCCGCCGAAGAGGTAGCCGTAGTGGTTGAGGTGTTCAGGGAGAACGAGCTTGTAGCTTTCCATGTCGAGTTTTCCTGGATATCAGAATTACAAGATAGGCTCTACTTTAACAGAGAATT
>JAJXTJ010000258.1 GCA_021783895.1 Pseudomonadota bacterium
CGGGGCGATTCACACTGAGTTTTCAGGAAGTGATCATGTGGTTAGAATCGACGGATTCTTCGGGTCTACCATGAGCTGCTTCGGCATGCAGCTTCAACCCCAGCGCTCCCACAACCTTGAGGATCGTGTCGAAGTCTGGGCTACGCTCGCCGGAGAGCGCCTTGTAAAGGCTTTCACGCGACAGCCCCGCATCGCGTGCGACCTGTGACATGCCCTTGGCGCGGGCAATATCGCCCAGCGCTTTGGCGATGAACGCAGCGTCGCCGTTTGCCTCATCCAGGCAAGCCTCCAGGTAAGCAGCCATTTCCTCCGGGGTGCGGAGGTGCTCGGCGACATCGTAGCGAGTGGTCATGGTTTTGCTCATCATTGCGCTCCTAAAGGTTGCGTGCAAGGCGCAAGGCAGTTTTGATATCGGCGGACTGCGTGCCTTTATCGCCGCCCGCCAGCAGAATTATCACGTCGCGCCCGTGCTTTGTGAAATACACCCGGTAACCGGGGCCGTAATCGATCCGCAACTCGGAGACACCTTCGCCTACCGGCTTGGCATTCCCCGCGTTTCCATCCGCCAGACGCTCAACGCGAACCTGAATGCGCGCCCGCGCACGAATATCGCGCAGTTCATCGAGCCACTGAGCATAGATTTCAGTCTTACGAATCTCGAACATAGATCAAGTGTATCCGCGTGGCTACATATTGTCAATGGTTGCTTCGCCCGTGTGTGCCCACACGGACCGCCCAACGTCCGGGGTTCCAGGCCAGATTTAACCCGAATGTTTCTACATTTGGCAAAAGCCAACACACCTGACTTTGCGCCAACACGCGGCCTCGCTACGGTTGTCCGGAGCCCGCCGAATACGGTATAGTGCGCGCTTGTCCGTAGTAACTGCGGGAGAGTGCGCGCCCGTCGCGCCGCCGAAGGCGTAATTCACCCAGAACCGCTCAGGCCCCCGAACCGCAGTCAACAGGGCATCTCTGGAGAGCGGCGCGCCAAAACACACGGCCAGCGCCCACCGAAGGGGCACACGGTGTTTCACTCAGCATCGTAATCTCTCAGGTAAACAGGACAGGGGGGTGACGGCTGAAACTTCGCAACTGAATACGCCGGTCGATATCCCTTTATTTTATTTACCGAGTCCATGACATCTGACATCCTCACACCCCTGTCGTCTGCACGCGTCCCCAATGCCGCACGCATGCCGATCTGGATCCGCCAGAATCTCGGCAACGACGTCCTCTACGGCAAAACCGGCGCGGCGGTGCATGGCAACCGCCTGCACACCGTATGCGAGGAAGCGCGCTGTCCGAATCGCGGCGAATGCTGGAGCCGCGGTACCGCCACCTTCATGCTGCTGGGCGATACCTGCACCCGGGCCTGTGGCTTTTGCTCGGTAAAAACCGGCAAACCTGCCTGGTTCGATGCCGACGAGCCGCGCCGCGTGGCGGAGGCGGTGATGGCATTGCAACTGCAATACATCGTGCTGACCTCGGTCAACCGCGATGACCTGCCCGATGGTGGCGCCTCGATTTTTGCCGAAACCTTGAAGCAACTGCGCCTGAGGGATGCACAGATCGGCGTGGAATACCTGACCCCGGATTTCCGCGCCTGCCAGGACGAAGCTGTTGCCACCATCATCGACACACTGGCGAATCTGCCCGCAGCCACGCGCCGCGACCTGGTGTGGGGACACAACGTGGAAACCGTCCCGCGCCTGTACAAAACGGCGCGCAAAGGCTCACAGTACGCGCGCTCGCTCATGCTGCTGAGCAAGGTCGCGCGGCAACCCGGCGTGGAAGCCAAATCCGCGCTGATGCTGGGGCTGGGCGAAACCCGTGCGGAAGTGCTGGACGTGTTAAAGGATTTACGCGACGCCGGCGTGGCACGGGTATCGCTGGGCCAATATTTGCGTCCGTCGCTGGATCACTTGCCGGTAGTCGAATATATCCACCCCGATATGTTTGCCGAATACGAAAACGACGCGCGCGCGCTGGGCTTTGCCTGGGTCAAGGCCGGCCCTATGGTGCGCAGCAGTTATTACGCCGAACAACAACAAGGACGCAGTCATGCTTAAACAAACCCCGCTCAATGCTGCACACCGCGCCATGGGCGCCAAGATGGTGGATTTCGGCGGCTGGGACATGCCGGTCAACTACGGCTCGCAGATCGAGGAGCACCATCAGGTGCGCACCGATGCCGGCATGTTCGACGTGTGCCACATGCTGGTGGTGGATGTGAAAGGCGCCAACGTGCGCGGCTTCCTGCGCAAACTGGTCGCCAACAACGTGGACAAGCTCAAGCTGCCAGGCAAGGCGCTGTACTCATGCATGCTGAACCCCGATGGCGGTGTGATCGACGACCTCATCATTTATTTTCTGACGGAAGACTGGTTCCGCATCGTGGTCAATGCCGGTACCGCAGAAAAAGATGTGGCATGGATGCAAAAACAGGCAGAGGGTCGCGGCCTCGCCATCACTCCGCGCCGTGACCTTGCGATGATCGCGGTGCAGGGACCCAATGCCCGTGCCCGCGTGTGGGCGGCGATCCCCGGCACACAAGCCGAGACCGAAGAACTCAAGCCGTTTAACGCAGTTGAATTCCGGCAATATTTCATTGCCCGTACCGGTTATACCGGCGAGGATGGCTTCGAGGTGATCCTGCCGGCGAACGAGGCCGAGGCTTTCTGGCACCTGCTCGCCACGCTGGGTGTCAAGCCGATCGGCCTGGGTGCACGCGACACGCTGCGCCTGGAAGCAGGCATGAACCTGTATGGCCAGGACATGGACGAAACCACCAACCCGCTGGAATCCGGTCTGGCGTGGACGGTTGATCTGCACAGCGAGCGCGACTTCATCGGAAAATCCGCGTTGCAATCACGCGACATCCATCAACAATTAGTCGGTCTGGTGCTGCTGGATAAAGGTGTACTACGCGCGCATCAGCAAGTCCATACCGCAAACGGTATCGGCGAAATCACCAGCGGCAGCTTCTCGCCCACGCTGCAGCAATCCATCGCGCTGGCGCGCATCCCGCTGGGCATCGCTCCGGGTGTGGAAGTCGAAGTCGAAATCCGCGACAAAAAACTCAAGGCGAAGGTCGTCAACTATCCTTTCGCTCGCCATGGTAAAGCTTTGGTTTAAATATTCGACATTTCTCCAGGAGAACACAATGAACATTCCCACCGATCTGAAATACACCAAGTCCCACGAATGGGCCAAACTCAATACCGACGGCACAGTAACCGTTGGTATTACCGAACACGCTCAGGATTTGCTGGGCGACATGGTGTTTGTGGAAAATCCTGCGGTAGGCCGCAAACTTGCTGCAGGCGAAGAATGCGCGGTGGTGGAATCGGTGAAGGCCGCTTCCGACGTGTATGCACCCATCGCCGGTGAAGTCGTTGCCGCCAACGCCGAGGTCGAAGCCGCTCCGGAAGCGATCAACAAGGACGCGCACGCCGCCTGGATGTTCACCCTCAAGCCGGATAATGCCGCCGACCTCGA
>JAJXTJ010000259.1 GCA_021783895.1 Pseudomonadota bacterium
GCTCGAACCTGCGCAAGGACCATCCGTTGATGGCGCACCGCATCCGCGAATCGGTGCGCTGGTACGGCCAGCTCAACCTGATCAATGCGCACGAGGACGAATTCCTCGGCAAGGTACATGCCAAACTGATCGTCGCGCCGTCGCAACTTGCCACCGCGCTGGCGGGCGTGTGCGTCGCGCTTGCCGAATTGAAGCACCTGCCGCTGCCCGACATTGCCGCGCAGGGGGTGGCCGACGACACGGCACGCAAGATGGCCGAGAGCCTCGCTGGCGGAGAAACCCGTGCGGTCTTTTTGGGCAACATGGCGCAGCACCATCCGGGTTATTCGCAACTTCACGCGCTGGCGCAGGCGGTGGCGAAACTCGCGGGCGCCAGCTTCGGTGTGCTGGGCGAGGCCGCCAACAGCGTCGGTGCTGTAGCCGTTGGGGCAATCCCGGTTTGCGGTGCGTTGGGGCAGCCGGCCATCAAGGGGCTGAACGCGCAGCAGATGCTGGCGCAGCCCTTACGCGCCTATCTGATGCTGGGCGTGGAGGCCGAGCTCGATACACATGACCCGGTGACTGCGATGAAGAGCATCAATGCGGCAGAATTTGTCGTGGTGATGTCGCCGTACAAGGGCAAGTCGCTCGACTACGCTGACGTGCTGCTGCCGATCGCACCGTGGACTGAAACCTCGGGCACCTTCGTCAATACCGAAGGCCGGGTGCAGAGCTTCAATGCCGTGGTGAAACCGCTCGGCGAGACCCGCCCCGCATGGAAAGTGCTGCGTGTGCTGGGCAATCTGCTGGGCCTAGCCGGATTCGATCACAACGATTCAAAAGATGTGTTGCGCGATGCCCTGGGCGACACACCGATCGGAAATGTGCAGGCGTATCTGAATAATGAAATCAGCGGCGTGACGGCAGCCCCGAATCAAGCCATTTCGGGCCTCGAACGGGTAGCTGAAGTGCCGATCTATCAAACCGATGCGGTGGTGCGCCGTTCGCCTTCGCTGCAGATGACGCTCGATGCCGCCCTGCCAGTGGCGCGCATGCATAGCCGACTGATCGCAAAGCTGGGCCTGCAAGAAAACGGCCGCGTCTCGGTGCGCCAGACGGCATCCGCGCTGACCCTCAAAGTGCAGCGCGACGACCTGCTGCCCGATAACTGCGTGCGCATCCCGAGCGGACATCCGCTGACCGCAGGCCTCGGCCCGATGTTCGGCCCGATCACGGCGGAGCCGGTCTGATGCTGGACATGAGCCTGGACTGGGCCGCCATTCAAACCCTCGTTTGGACATTGTTCAAGATCATGGCGCTGGTGGTGCCGTTGATGCTGGGCGTGGCCTACCTGACCTATGCTGAACGCAAGATCATCGGCTGGATGCAGGTGCGCATCGGACCCAACCGCGTGGGATTCCAGGGTTTGCTGCAGCCAATTGCCGACGCGGTAAAACTGCTGATGAAGGAAATCATCATTCCTTCTGGCGCCAACAAGGGGCTGTTCATTCTCGGTCCCATCCTGGTGATTGCCCCCGCACTCGCTGCATGGGCGGTGATTCCGTTCACCGACACGCTGGTGCTGGCTGATATCAACGCCGGCTTGCTGTACGTCATGGCGATTACCTCGATGGGTGTATATGGCGTGATCGTCGCCGGGTGGGCCTCCAACTCCAAATACGCCTTCCTCGGCGCGATGCGTTCGGCGGCCCAGATCGTGTCGTATGAAATCGCCATGGGCTTCGCGCTGGTGGGCGTGCTGATGGCGGCGCAGTCGCTCAACCTGACCGATATCGTGCAAGGGCAGGCGGGTGGGTTGCACCAGTGGTATATCTGGCCGCTGTTTCCCTTGTTCATCGTTTATCTGATTGCCGGTGTGGCTGAAACCAACCGCGCGCCCTTCGACGTTGCCGAGGGCGAATCCGAGATCGTCGCCGGCTTCCATGTCGAGTATTCCGGTATGGCCTTCGCGGTGTTCTTCCTGGCCGAATACGCCAACATGATTCTGGTTGCCGCGCTCACCACGTTGATGTTTCTGGGTGGCTGGCTGTCGCCAGTGACTTTCCTGCCCGACGGCATCGTCTGGTGGCTGCTGAAAACCAGCTTCGTGCTGTTCCTGTTCCTGTGGTTCCGCGCCACCTTCCCGCGCTATCGTTATGACCAGATCATGCGCCTGGGCTGGAAGGTGTTCATCCCCATCACCATCGTCTGGATCGTCGTCGTCGGCGGCATGATGCAGACGCCGTATGGTTATCTCTTCCACTGAGCGCGCCATGAAACGCATTACGAATTTCCTGGGCAGCCTGCTTTTGATCGAATTGCTGCGCGGCATGATGCTCACCGGGCGTCACCTGTTCGCGCGCAAGATCACGGTGCAGTACCCCGAGGAGAAAACCCCGCAAAGCCCACGATTCCGTGGCCTGCATGCCTTGCGCCGCTACCCCAATGGCGAGGAGCGCTGCATCGCCTGCAAGCTGTGCGAAGCGGTCTGTCCCGCGCTCGCTATCACCATCGAATCGGAAAAGCGCGAAGACGGCACCCGCCGCACCACGCGCTACGACATCGACCTCACCAAATGCATTTTTTGCGGATTCTGCGAGGAGTCCTGCCCGGTTGATTCCATCGTCGAAACCCGCATCCTCGAATACCACGGTGAAAAACGCGGCGATCTCTATTACACCAAGCCCATGCTGCTGGCGATTGGCGATCAGCACGAAGCGCAAATAGCGAAAGATCGCGAAACCGACGCGAAATACCGTTGAGCCGACCCCACCCATCATGACCTATACGACCGCGATCTTTTATTTTTTCGCAGCCATCCTCGTGTTTGCCGGGCTGCGTGTCATCACTGCGCGCAATCCGGTACATGCCGCGTTATTTCTGGTTCTGGCCTTTTTTACCGCAGCGGGCTTGTGGATGCTGCTTGAGGCTGAATTTCTCGCCATTACGCTGGTGCTGGTGTATGTCGGCGCGGTGATGGTGCTGTTCCTATTCGTGGTGATGATGCTCGACATCAACCTCGACAAGTTGCGAGAAGGATTTTGGGATTACCTGCCGCTCGCTGGCTTCGTTTCGGTGTTGCTGATGGTCGAAATGGCGTTGATCCTCGGCAGCCGTCATTTCGGCCTGGAAGTGATGGGTACGCCTGTGCCGCATCCTGCTGACTACAGCAATACCAAGGAGCTTGGCCGCCTGCTTTATACCGATTACGTCTACGCGTTTGAGCTTGCTGCGGTGATCCTGCTGGTGGCGATCGTCGCAGCCATTGCCTTGACGCTGCGCCGCCGCAAGGACAGCAAATACATCGACCCGGCCTTGCAGGTGAGCGTGAAGCGCAAAGATCGTTTGCGCATCATCAAGATGCAGGCTGTGAAGAAGCCGCAAGCTGGGGAGGGTGAGGCATGATTTCCCTGTCGCATTATCTGGTGTTGGGCGGCATCCTGTTCGCCATTGCCGTGCTGGGCATTTTTCTTAATCGCAAGAACGTGATCATCCTGTTGATGGCGATC
>JAJXTJ010000260.1 GCA_021783895.1 Pseudomonadota bacterium
AGGCCATCGAGCAGGCCAACGTGGTCGTGCTGTTGCTCGATGCCACCGAGGGTGTTTCCGATCAGGATGCGCATATCGCCAGTTTCGCGGTGGAAGCAGGCAGGGCATTGGTGATCGCCGCCAACAAATGGGACGCGGTCGACACCTATGGCCGCGAGCGCCTGATGGTGGCGGTGCGCCAACGGCTGCCGTTTGTCAGCTTTGCGCGTTTTCACAGCATTTCCGCGCGCACCGGCTCCGGCCTGACGGGGCTGATGAAATCTGTCGTTGCGGCACATGCGGCGGCGTATCGCAAGCTGCCGACGCCCAAACTCACCCGCGCGATTCTGGAGGCCGTTGCCCAGCAACAGCCGCCACGAGCAGGAGCGATCCGCCCCAAGCTGCGCTATGCCCACCAGGGTGGCACCAACCCGCCCATCATCGTGATTCATGGCAGCGCGCTCGATCGCGTTCCAGCCACCTACACGCGCTACCTCGAAGGGCAGTTACGTGAGAAATTCGACCTGACGGGCACGCCGATGCGAGTGGAATACCGCAGCGCACACAACCCCTACGCCAAGGGTGAATGAAGCATTCCTCGAAGTCCGGCGTTAGCCGGCTTTGTGTTATTTTGCGGCCTCTTGCATTCGCCACAACGAATGCCATATTCGCATTTCTCACCCCCTACGGAGAATAAGATGAGTAACAAAGGGCAGTTGCTACAAGACCCCTTCCTGAACCTGTTGCGCAAGGAGCATGTGCAGGTGTCGATTTATCTGGTGAACGGCATCAAGCTGCAGGGCCATATCGAGTCGTTCGACCAGTACGTCGTTTTGCTGCGCAACACCGTGACACAGATGGTTTACAAGCACGCCATTTCCACAGTCGTTCCCGCACGTCCGGTCACGTTCCAAGTCGGTGAGCAAGAAAACCCCGCAGCCTGAGGCGCCGGATCGCGCCGCGCTGGTCAGCGTGCAGCAACGCCGCACCAGCGCACATGACTCCCTGGCCGAGCTCGAACAACTCAGCGCGTCTGCAGGCTATACGCTCGCTGGAGAACTGTCCTGCGTGCGCGCCCGCCCCGATGCAGCAACATTCATCGGGTCCGGAAAGCTGGGCGAGCTCGAAGATCTGGTGACGACCACGCAGGCCGACGCCATCATTTTCGACAACGCGCTCAGCCCCATCCAGCAGCGCAACCTCGAAAAAGCGCTGGGCAAACCGGTCATCGATCGCACAGGACTCATTCTGGAAATTTTCGCCCGCCGTGCGCAGAGCGCGGAAGGCAAGATGCAGGTCGAACTCGCCCGGCTGGAGCATCTGGCCACCCGGCTGGTGCGAGGCTGGACCCACCTGGAGCGGCAGAAGGGCGGTATCGGTCTGCGTGGAGGCCCGGGTGAAAAGCAGATCGAACTCGACCGCCGCATGCTCGACGACAAGATCAAGTTGCTGCGTACCCGCCTGGGCAAGCTCGGCCGCCAGCGCATGACCCAGCGCCGGGCAAGAGGGCGGACCGGCGCATTTCGCGTGGCCCTGGTCGGCTACACCAACGCTGGAAAAAGCACCCTGTTCAACGCCCTGACCGGCGCGAAGAGCTTCGCTGCCGACCAGCTATTCGCCACCCTGGACACGACGACCCGCAAGCTGTTCCTGGCGCCCGAAGTGAATGTGACCCTGTCGGACACGGTCGGCTTTATCCGCGATCTCCCGCACACCTTGATCGAGGCTTTCAAGGCTACCCTCGAAGACACCTTGCAGGCTGATTTGCTCCTGCATGTGGTCGATTCCAGTTCGCCCAGCCTGCGAGAGCAGATGGACGAGGTCCAGACCGTCCTGAGTGAGATCGGCGCGGATGATATTCCGCAATTCTTGATCTTCAACAAATCTGATCTGTTGCCGGTGAACCTCCACGTTACAAATGGTCACTATGACTCCGGGGATGATGATCCGCGTGCTAGCATTCCCCGGTTTGCCGTGAGCGCCCTGAAAGGCACGGGACTTGCGGCGATCAAGACGGCCCTTCTGGAGGCTGCGCGGTCCGCTCCCCAGTTCAGGGCTGTCCAGCCCGCTACGCCGGACACCACTCAACTTTCCGCATGACTCCCTTTCGATTCTGGCGTACATCGCCCGCCGCGCAGTCTGCGTCGCGCCGTCGGTTCTGGCCGCGCAGTTGGCCGTTTTCCGGGCTGTTCAACCTCAACGATCCGCGGTGGGGCAAGCATGACGGCGCAGGCAGCAACAGCAACAATACCCCGGATCCGAACAATCGGCGCCCTGGCGGCAACGGCGGCCCTCCTGACCTGGACGAACTCTGGCGCGACTTCAACCGTAAGCTCAATGGCCTGTTCGGCAGGAAGCGCGGCGGCGGAAATGGCGGCGGCATGGGGACGCCTCCGCAGCGACCCGATCTTTATCCCTCTGCAAAGGGCATGGGCATCGGCCTGATCGTGCTCGTCATCGTTGCCTTGCTGGGCTGGCTTTCCTCGGGGTTTTTCATTGTGCAGGAAGGGCAGCAGGCCGCGGTGACACGCTTCGGCAAAATGGCCTACATCACCAATGCCGGCTTCCACTGGCGTATGCCCTATCCGTTCGAGGCGGATGAAATCATCAACGTGTCGCAGGTGCGCTCGGTTGAAGTCGGGCGCGGCGGCGAGGTCAAGGCGACGGGCCTGCCCGAGTCCGCCATGCTGACGGAAGACGAGAACATCGTCGACGTGCGCTTTGCCGTGCAGTACCGCATCGACAGCGTCGTCGATTACCTCTACAACAACCGCAGCCCGGACGACGCCGTATCGCAGGCCGCAGAAACCGCAGTACGTGAAGTCGTCGGCAACAAGACACTCGATTACGTGCTGTACGAAGGCCGCGTACAGGTCGCCAACGATGTCCAAACCCTGACGCAAAAAATCCTCGACCGCTACAAGACCGGCATCATCATCACCACCGTCACGCTGCAGAACGTGCAGCCGCCCGAGCCCGTGCAAGCCGCTTTCGATGACGCGATCAAGGCCGGACAGGACCGCGAACGCCTGAAAAACGAAGCCGAGGCCTATGCCAACAATGTCATTCCGCGCGCGCAGGGGACGGCTTCGCGCCTGATCCAGGACGCCGAGGCCTACAGGGCGCAGGTCGTCTCACAGGCGCAAGGTGATACCTCGCGTTTCGACCAGATCCTGCAACAGTACGACAAAGCGCCACAGGTCACGCGCGAGCGCATGTACCTCCAGACCATGCAAGACATTCTTTCCAGCGTTTCCAAGGTCATGGTGGATTCGCGCAGCAACAACAACCTGCTGTATCTCCCTCTGGACAAGCTGCTGCAACAATCTGGCCCCAAGTCGGCAACCGTGCCGGTCGCTCCGGCGTCGCCTACCGGCCTGCCTGCATTGCCGGCCGCCTCGGTGGGCAACGCCCCCGCTGCTGTCGACAGCAGCGCCGCGTCGTCGCCCGATCACGCCGCTGCCGACGGAAGCCGGACCTCGCGCGACACCTTGCGTCAGCG
>JAJXTJ010000261.1 GCA_021783895.1 Pseudomonadota bacterium
AGCCCTGTAAATGATACACCCGACAGCAATCATTCATGAGGGTGCCACGCTGGCTCCGGATGTCAGCGTAGGCCCTTATTCGATCATCGGCGAGCATGTTGAAATCGGCTCCGGAACATCGATCGGCCCGCACGTGGTGATCAATGGCCATACCCGGATCGGCAAGGACAACCGGATTTTCCAGTTTTCGTCCCTGGGAGAGATGCCGCAGGACAAGAAATACCAGGGAGAAGAAACCCGCCTGGAAATAGGCGACCGCAATGTGATTCGGGAATTCTGCACATTCAACCGGGGTACTTCGCAGGACGTGGGTGTGACTCGGGTGGGGGATGACAACTGGATCATGGCCTATGTTCACCTCGCTCATGATTGCCAGATCGGCAATCACACCATCTTCGCCAATAACGCTCAATTGGCCGGTCACGTGCAGGTTGGAGATTACGCCATTCTCGGCGGTTTTACCGTGGTGCACCAGTTTTGCCACATCGGCGGGCACAGTATCACAGGGATGGGCACCATCCTGTTCAAGGATATTCCCCCTTATATCACGGCGGCTGGTCATGAGGCGCAACCTCATGGCATCAACTCGGAAGGGCTGAAGCGCAGGGGTTTCTCCAGCGAAGCCATACTGGCGATCAAGCGCGCGTACAAGACGCTATACAAGTCGGGGCTTACCCTGGAGCAGGCGAAGCTGGCGCTGGTCGAGCAGACCCATGCCTGCCCAGAAATCCAGATACTGACCGATTTTCTCGCCCATTCCACGCGCGGCATCATTCGTTAACAGGGTTTTCATCAATTGAAAGTCGGAATTGTAGCGGGCGAAGCATCAGGTGATTTGCTGGGCGCTCACCTGGTGAAAGCGCTGAAAAACCGTGTTCCAAGTGTCGAATTTGTGGGTATCGGCGGACCAAAAATGCAGGCTGCCGGAGTGAATTCGCTGTTTCCCATGGAAAAACTGGCCGTTCGTGGCTATGTCGAGGTGCTGCGGCATTATCGGGGAATTGTCAAAATCCGGCACAAGCTGCTGCGCCATTTTGTGGAAAACCCGCCAGACGTGTTTATCGGGGTGGATGCACCCGACTTCAATCTCGACCTTGAGCTCAGGCTGAAGAAGAAGGGAATCCCCACCGTCCATTATGTCAGCCCGTCGATCTGGGCCTGGCGCGGCGAGCGCATACACAAGATTGCGCGGGCGGTGTCCCATATGCTGGTGTTGTTCCCGTTCGAGAAGAAAATCTACGATGCAGCGGATATCCCCTCCACTTATGTCGGCCATCCATCGGCTGATATGCTGCCGGAACAACCCGACCGGATTGCCGCGCGCGAGCAGCTGAGGCTGTCCCAAGACGATCCTGTCATCGC
Organism: Pseudomonadota bacterium; assembly: GCA_021783895.1. The sequence goes on from JAJXTJ010000261.1 coordinate 1,363, forward strand.
GCTTTTGCCCGGTAGCCGGCAGAGCGAAGTTCACTACATGGCCAAACTGTTTGTGCAGACAGCGCGCAGGATTGCCGCCGTCAGTCCAAATGCGCATTTCCTGGTGCCGCTGCTGAGCCGGGAAACGCGCAATTTGTTTGAGAGTGAATTGTATCGCGCGGGAGGCGGTGATTTGCCGCTAATGATATTGTTCGGTCATGCCCATGTCGCAATGACTGCCGCAGACGCGGTACTGGTGGCCTCTGGCACCGCGACGCTGGAAGCGGCCTTGCTGAAATGCCCGATGGTGATCACGTACAAAATGTCGCCCTTGACCTGGCGCATGATGCAGCGCAAGACATACCTGCCCTATGTCGGGTTGCCGAACATTCTCGCAGGACGCTTCATTGTCCCGGAACTGCTGCAGGATGACGCTACGCCAGAAAACCTGTCCCAGGCAGTGCTAAACATGGTCAATGATGGGCCGGTCAGGGAGAAGTTGACCCGCGCTTTTTCCAAGCTGCATCGCGACCTCAAGCAAAATACCGCAGAAAGGGCAGTGGACGCCATTCTGCAGTTTTTGACATAAATGAGTCATTCGACTTTCCGCCCCCCGGATGGCTGCCCTCATCGCAACCTTCTCCTAGATGATCTGCCCTCTCCTCAATCCTCTCCCCGAGAAGGCAAACGTGAGGGGCGATTATTTTGATCTGTACTTGTTTTGATTGGCTCATTTGCGGGGTTGACGAGGCGGGACGCGGGCCGTTGGCTGGGGCTGTTTTTGCCGCTGCGGTTATTCTCGATGGAAAGCGACCGATCGAAGGGCTGGCAGACTCGAAAAAATTGAGCGCGAAAAAACGCGAGTACCTGGCGGAGCAAATCAGGGAATGTGCGTTGGCCTGGGCTGTCTCAAAAGCAGAAGCCGAGGAGATTGATTGCATCAACATTCTCCAGGCAAGCCTGCTCGCCATGCGGCGTGCGGTGGAAAAGCTGTCGCCCGCCCCATCGGAGGCGCTGATCGATGGCCTGCATTGCCCAAAATTGACCATACCCTGTCGTGCTATCGTCAGGGGCGACAGTAGCGTGGCGGAAATCTCTGCGGCCTCTATTTTGGCCAAAACCGCACGGGATGCGGAAATGCTTCGCCTGCATCAGGAATATCCGCAATATGGCTTCGACCGGCATAAAGGCTATCCAACCGCGCTGCACCTTGAGGCTTTGCGGCACCATGGCGCAAGCGAAATCCACCGCAGAAGCTTTGCGCCGGTCAAGCTGGCGATTGCCCACAAATTGAGATAACAGGAGAAGCCATGGTTTTTGCGTGTTTTTTCCAGGCAAAGGCGGCTTTTACGCTATTTGGGGTCGCTTCAGAAAACGGAATTTAAAGCACGCTAAGTCGGTTGCATAAACTTGCCCGCGCCGATCTTGGCGCTGCTGCGCCAGAGGTAATCGCCAGTCAGGTTGATGTGCTCCCAGGTCTATCCGGAGCGCGCAGCACATGCGCTGCGTGGCAATGGACATGCGGTCGATGACGCGCTGTTGCAGTACCTGTCGCCTCTGCAAGCGGTCGCGGATTTCACCCAACCGGTTGAAGGGCACCTCTAAAAATTCACCTTCAACCCAACCCGATGCACCAGACGGTGCCTAAGTTTTGAGATCATACGCCTACCCCTTACGCTTGATCCACTCCAATACCCACATCCCGTTACCCTGGATTTTTTGATATTGAGACTCGTACCACCAAGCTAGCGGCGATGGGTGACCCGCTGGTGAAACTCAACGCCCAGATCGACTGGGAAGCCTTTCGATCTGATTTGGCACGGGTGCATGAGAAGGAAAGAAAGAGCAACGCCGGGGCCAAGCCCATCGATGTGGTGCTCATGTTCAAGATGCTGGTTCTCCAGCACCTGTACAACCTTGCCGACGAAGGAATTGAATACCAAGTCCGCGACCGGCTCTCCTTCATGCGTTTTCTGGGTCTGCAACTGGAAGACCGGGTGCCTGACGCCAAGACGGTGTGGCTATTCCGGGAACGCCTCAAAGACCTGAAGTTGACCGAAGTGCTGTTTGACCGGTTTCACGAACAGTTGGCGTCACAGGGTTATGTGGCCCGCGCAGGCCAGATGATTGATGCAAC
>JAJXTJ010000262.1 GCA_021783895.1 Pseudomonadota bacterium
TTCCTCTGGTTTACCGCCTTCGTCGGCGCCAACCTGTTCCAGAGCGGGTTCACCAATCTTTGCCCACTGGTGACCATCCTCAAGAAACTCGGCTTCAAGGAAAACTGCGAATCCTGCTGAACGCCAGCAGATTTTTGCTGGTAAACTTCTCGGCTTTCTAGACAAAAAATGCAAGGAGCGGGCGGGTGCAATTCATACAGAATAATTTAGCGATCGTCCTGCTGGTTCTGACCAGCGGGCTGATGCTGTTGTGGCCGATGATCGGCGACCGTATTTCCGGCATCAAGGCGGTCGGGACGCTGGAGGCGACGCAACTGATCAACCATCAGAATGCCGTGGTGCTGGATGTGCGCGAGGACAGCGAGTTCTATGCTGGACACATTCCCCACTCGGTGCATGTTCCGCTTGGCCAGTTGGCCAAGCATACGGATCTGGAAAAATACAAAAATCGTCCGATCATCGCCATCTGCCGCAGCGGGATGCGCTCCGGGCGGGCATGCAGCGTGCTGCGCAAGAACGGTTTTGAGCAGGTGTACAATCTGGCGGGCGGAATTTCCGCCTGGGAACAGGCAAATATGCCGATGGAGAAATAAAGATGGCGAACGTAACCATGTATTGCACCGCTGTGTGCCCCTATTGCACCATGGCGGAAAAGTTGCTGACGGCCAAGGGCGTGAAGGAAATCAACAAGATTCGTGTCGATCTCGATTCTGCCCGTATGGACGAAATGATCGCAAAAACCGGGCGCCGCACCGTGCCGCAAATTTATATCGGCAGCACCCACGTGGGGGGGTTCGACGACCTCTCCGCGCTCGATCAAGGCGGCGGCCTGGTTCCCCTGTTGGCTGAGTGATAGCGGATTTAATGCCACGATGAACATCGTCTGCCCAAAATGCCTCGCCACAAACCGGGTACCGGACGAGCGTCTGGCGCAAAATCCGAAGTGTGGAAAATGCGGCGTAGCCCTTCTCGATGGTGCGCCGATCGAGTTGACCGCCAACAGCTTCGGGCCGTTTATTGCCAGGAACGAGTTGCCGGTTTTGGTGGATTTCTGGGCGTCATGGTGCGGGCCATGTAAAATGATGGCGCCGGTATTCGCTCAAGTCGCTGCCGAGCTGAAAACCCGAGTGCGCTTCGCCAAGGTCAATACCGAACAGGAACAAGCCCTGGCGCAGCAGTTCGGCATCCGCAGCATTCCTACCCTGGCGCTGTTCAAGAATGGGATTGAAGCAGACCGGGTCGCCGGTGCTCTCGATGCGGCGAATTTGAAAAGCTGGCTGATGCGGCATTGAAGGAAAAACCAGCTATTAGCTTTCAGCGGTCAGCCATGGTGCGCGGCAATGCCGCGCGGTTTTTCTGATGGCTGAAAGCTGACTGCTGACTGCTAATTTTAATATTTTATTTTAAGGAAGCTTCATGAGCGACGAGCAGCTGCAACCGACTTTTTCCATCGAAAAAATTTACGTCAAGGATTTGTCCCTGGAAATTCCCAATGCGCCAGGAATTTTTATGCAGCGCGAAACCCCGCAGATCGATGTGCAACTGCACCACCAGGGTGAGATGGTGGATGAGGGCGTTTATGAAATCGTGCTGACGGTCACCGTTACCGCCAAACTGGCCGAGGACAAGACCCTGTTTCTGGTGGAAGTTGCACAGGCCGGGATATTCCAGATCCGCAACATCTCTCAGGCCGAACTGGAGCCGATCTTCGGGATCACCTGCCCGAATATCCTGTTCCCCTATGTGCGCGAAACGATTTCGGATATGGTGTCGCGCGCAGGATTCCCGCCGGTGCTGCTGAATCCGGTCAATTTCGAGTCGGTGTACCAGCAGCACACGGAGCAACCGGGTGCCGCTGTTGCAGCAACGACTCACTGATCGTCATTCCCGCCAGTCAGGTTTGGGGCGCATGAAAATCGCCGTGCTGGGCGCTGGCGCGTGGGGAACGGCACTGGCCATCAGCCTCGCGGCACGCCATGAGGTGCGCCTGTGGACGCGCAATCCGGCGCAGTATGCCGAGATGTCGGAAGATCGCGTCAATCGACGTTATCTGCCCGGATTCCCCTTTCCCGATACTTTGCGGATCGAACTGAAACTGGAACAGGCGCTCGACCAGGCCGATCTGGCCTTGGCGGTAGTGCCCACTGCGGGCTTCAGGCAGGTAGTGCGGCGGATGGCCGAACTGGGGGCGAAGATGCCGCTGGTCTGGGCATGCAAGGGCTTCGAAGCGGGAACGGCCAAGTTGCCGCACCAGGTGGTGGCGGAAGAGTTGGGCGGCAAGACGCAATGCGGCGTGTTGTCCGGGCCGAGCTTTGCCCAGGAAGTGGCCAAGGGGTTACCGGCGGCGCTGACCCTGGCCTCTCGTGACGAGCCCTTTGCCCACGCCATGGCGCTTGAATTGCACAGCCCCAGATTGCGGGTGTATTCAAGCCCGGACGTGGTCGGGGTCGAGGTCGGAAACGCAGTCAAGAACGTCATGGCAATCGCGGCGGGCATCTCCGATGGCCTGGGTTACGGCTATAACGCCCGTGCCGCTCTGATTACCCGCGGGCTGGCGGAAATCAGCCGGCTTGGTGTAGCCATGGGCGGACGGCCGGAAACCTTCATGGGGCTGACCGGCGCGGGAGACCTGATCCTGACCTGTACCGGCGACCTGTCGCGCAACCGTACCGTGGGCTTGCGGCTGGCCAGGGGCGAAAAGCTTGAAGCCATCCTCGGCGACCTCGGTCATATCGCCGAAGGGGTCAATAGTACGGTCGAAGTACAGCGCCTTGCACAGAACATGGATGTGGAAATGCCGATTACCCGCGCAGTGTTTCAGGTGCTCTTCGAGGGCTTGCCGCCGGGCAAGGCGGTGGAAGGGCTGCTCAACCGCGAACCCAAGGCGGAGATCTGAAACATTTAGCTATCAGTTTTCAGCCTTTTTGTGCGGCTTTGCCGCGTGTTTTTATTACGCTGACCGCTGACCGCTGACCGCTGACCGCTGACCGCTGACCGCTGACCGCTGACCGCTGATAGCCGATAGCTACACCCCTCCCTCAAACCCATTCTGCCGCCAGGCTTCAAACACCACCACCGCCACCGCGTTGGACAGGTTCAGGCTGCGGCTGACCGGCAGCATCGGCAGGCGGATGCGCCGGTTTTCCGCAAACTGCGCCAGAATCTCTGCCGGCAGTCCTCGCGTTTCCGGTCCGAACACGAATACATCATCGTGCTGAAAGGCGACCTCGCTGTATCGCGTGTTCCCCTTCGTAGTGAGCGCAAACATTCGTCGCCCGCTGAACTGCCCCAGACACTCCTCCCAATTATCATGAATTTTAAGCGTGGCGTACTCATGGTAGTCCAGTCCGGCGCGCTGTAGCTGCTTGTCGTCCAGCGAAAATCCGAGCGGCTTGACCAGGTGCATCCGGCAGCCGTTGTTGGCGCTGAGACG
>JAJXTJ010000263.1 GCA_021783895.1 Pseudomonadota bacterium
AAGGTAAACATGGGAAGGCTGGGATATGGTCTCTAGCAAGAAAACCAACACCCCCGCCCAGCGCCCCCAAGCGACCGAACGCAAGCAGCGCGGTCGCACCGACCGCAGCGCCATGTTCCCAGCGACGCCCAGCACCGTTGAAATGCCCGCCGACTATGCCGACTGGCTGGCCGGCATCAAAACCCGGATTCACGGTGAACGCCTGCGCATCGTGCTGGCCAGCAACGCCGCCATGGTGTTGCTGTATTGGGAAATCGGCCAAAGCATCATCGGCAAACAGACTGAGCAAGGTTACGGCACGCGCGTAATCGACCGCCTGGCCGCCGATCTGCGCGATGCCTTCCCCGACATGAAAGGCTTCTCGCCGCGCAACCTCAAATACATGCGCGCCTTCGCCGCCGCCTGGCCGAATCGCGAGGTTGTGCAACGGATCGTTGCACAACTTACTTGGGGGCAAAACATCACCCTGCTGGAAAAACTGGCTACCTCAGAAGATCGCCTCTGGTACGCAGACCGAACCGTTGAGCATGGCTGGTCGCGCAACATTCTGGCCATACAGATCGAGACCCGCGCCCGCCTGCGCCATGGCAAGGCACAGAACAACTTTTCCGCCACCCTGCCGCCGGAAGACTCGGACATGGCGGCGCAAATCTTCAAAGACCCTTACCTGTTCGATTTTCTCGGCACCGATGCACCACGCCGGGAAAAACAACTCGAACAAGGGCTAATAGACCACATCCAGAAATTCCTGCTCGAACTCGGCCAGGGCTTCGCCTTCGTCGGGCGGCAAGTGCATCTGGAACTGGGCGACGAAGACTTCTACCTCGACCTGCTTTTTTATCACCTCAAGCTACGCAGCTACATCGTCATCGAACTCAAGGCGCGTAAATTCGAACCCGGCGACGGCGCGCAACTCGGCATGTACATGACCGCCGTGGATCGCCTGCTGGCTCACCCCGACGACAAACCCACCCTCGGCCTGCTGCTGGTGCGCGAAAGAAATCGCGTACTGGTGGAATACGCCCTCGGCGGCAGCACCCAACCGATCAGCGTCGCCGAATGGGAAACCCAACTCACCCGCGCTCTGCCGCAAGAATTGCGAGACAGCCTGCCCACGATAGAAGAGATCGAAGCCGAATTGGCCGGGGAAATGGGAAGAGCAAAATGATTGAACTTGATCGCTGTCTCGCCATAGTCGATGCGCCCTTTGACGTGACAGAAACCCAACAACCTTTTGGCAAGCTCTGGAGCAAACATCATGATGAATCTGAATACCGATCACCTCAAGCGCTGCATCCAAACCATGCGCGCATCTCTCACTTTTTTTGAGCAGGCCGCGCCGGAAAGCATAGATCAGGAAATCTACCGCAACGCCATCGTCAAGGGCTACGAACTGACTCAGGAAACCAGCTTCAAGCTGATAAAAAAAACCCTGCGCGATTATGGTTACGGCGCAAAAAAACTGGACAACACCCCCATCAAGGACGTGCTGCGCCTGTCCGCCACCCACGGCCTGATGACGCTGGAAGAAGTGGAGCGCTGGTTTGCCTATCGCGACAACCGCAACAACACCGCGCATGACTACGGTGAAGGGTTCGCCAAGGAAATGTTGAAACTGCTTCCCGGTTTCATCGCCGATGTGACGCGGCTGGAAGCCGTGTTGCGCGAGCGCTACAGCGAAGGAAAAAGCGATGCCTGAACTGGCGCTGGAGCGGCTAAACATGCAGCCCCGGCATCTGGCCATGCTGCGCGAACTACTGCGCCAATACATGCCGCACGCCGAAATATGGGCCTACGGCAGCCGCGTCAACGGCGACGGCCACGAAGCCAGCGACCTCGACCTGGTCGTGCGCCAGCCCGCCGACCCGAAACAGGAAACGCCCGCTTTGTGGGAAACGAAGGAAGCCCTGGTGGAAAGCAACCTGCCGATCCGCGTGGATGTGGTGGATTGGGCGCGCATCCCGGAGAGCTTCCAGCGCGAGATTGAGCGGGGGTATGTGGTGGTGCAGGCGGTGGATGAAGGGGAATCGGGAGGGCTCGGGCATGATGTCTAGCTCGAAAACGTGGGAGCGAGCGCGGCTCGGCGACCTCCTGAAGATTACTCACGGCTGGCCGTTCAAGAGTGAGTTCTTCACCGAGGAGCGCCAAGGACGACCAATCATCGTCAGCATCGGGAACTTTCAATATACCGGTGGATTTCGCTTCGAATCCACGACAGTGAAGGAATACACCGACGACTATCCGAAAGAGTATGAGCTTTTGCCGCGCGACATACTTCTTGTCATGACGTGCCAGACGGCTGGCGGCGAAATCCTCGGTATTCCTGGCCGCATACCAGACGACGGAAAAACCTACCTCCACAACCAACGAATGGGGAAGGTGGTCATCAAAGAGCCAAAGCGTATTAACCCTGACTTTGTTTACTATCTCGCGCTTTGCTCTGATTTCAATCGCGAACTGTGTGTCAGCGCTTCAGGAACGAAAATCCTTCACACCGCGCCGGTGAGGATTGAGGCTTTCGAGTTCGATCTTCCTCCCCTCCCCGAACAAAAAACTATCGCACACATCCTCGGCACACTGGACGACAAGATCGAGTTGAACCGGCGCATGAACGCGACGCTGGAGGCGATGGCGCGGGCGCTGTTCCAGAGCTGGTTCGTGGATTTCGGTCCCGTCCGCGCCAAACTCGACGCACCCTCTCCCCCAACCCCTCTCCCGCTTGCGGGAGAGGGTGGCCGAAGGCCGGGAGAGGGAGCTTTTGGCCTCGACGCCGCCACCGCCGCGCTGTTTCCTGCGCATTTCCAAGAGTCACCGCTCGGGCATATTCCGCAAGGGTGGGAAGTGCGCAGCCTAGACCAGATTGGACATTTCCTGAATGGTCTCGCCCTTCAAAAATATCCGCCCGGCGACGGCCCCACGCTCCCAGTCATTAAGATAGCCCAACTCCGCAAAGGCGATAGTGAAGGTTCTGACAGTTGCAATACTGAACTGCCCCCGCAGTATATCGTCGAAGATGGAGACGTCCTTTTTTCGTGGTCAGGTAGTCTAGAAGTCGAACTTTGGTGCGGTGGCCAAGGCGCATTGAACCAACACCTTTTCAAAGTTACATCGCCTGAGTTTCCAAAGTGGTTCTACTACCTCTGGACTCTCTACCATCTCGATGAATTCAGGCTCATTGCCGCTGGCAAGGCAACCACGATGGGCCACATCCAGCGTGGACACCTCACCGCAGCCAAAGCCCTTGTTCCGCCACCCGTGTTGCTAAAAGCCATGACACACATCATGGCGCCACTGATTGACCAAATCATCGCCAACCGCACCCAATCCCGCACCCTCGCCACCATCCGCGACACACTACTGCCGAAGCTGCTGAGCGGGGAGTTGAGCCTTGCCAATAAGGTCGCTCAATTCGACGGCGTGGCGGCATGAAGG
>JAJXTJ010000264.1 GCA_021783895.1 Pseudomonadota bacterium
ACGCGATGGCGCGTCCGACCATCGGCCACCTCGACCCGGCGTTTGTCGAGTTGATGGAACAGATCAAGTCCATGCTGCGGATGGCATTCCAGACCGAAAACGCGCTGACCTTCCCGGTCTCGGCGCCCGGTTCGGCGGGGATGGAAATGTGCTTCGTCAATCTGGTGGAGCCGGGCGACAAGGTCATCGTCTGCAAGAACGGCGTGTTCGGCGGACGCATGCTGGAAAACGTCAAGCGCTGCGGCGGCGTGCCGGTGGTGGTGGAAGATGCCTGGGGCGCGCCGGTCGATCCGCAAAAAGTGCGCGATGCGTTCAAGGCCAACCCCGATGCGAAAGTGCTGGCCTTCGTCCACGCCGAAACCTCGACCGGCGCGCAGTCGGATGCGGAAACGCTGGGCAAGATCGCGCAGGAAGCCGGCGCGCTCACCATCATGGACTGCGTCACCAGCCTCGGCGGCACGCCGATCTACATGGACAAGTGGGGCATCGACGCGGTGTATTCCGGCAGCCAGAAATGCCTGTCATGCACGCCCGGTTTGTCGCCGGTTTCGTTTTCGGACAAGGCCATCGCCCGCATCAAGGCGCGCACGACCGTGGTGCAAAGCTGGTTCCTCGACCTCAACCTGGTGCTCGGCTACTGGCAATCCGCCGGCAAGCGCACCTACCACCACACCGCGCCGATCAACCCGATGTATGGCCTGCACGAAGCGCTGGTGATCCTCGAAGAAGAAGGCCTGGAGAATGCCTGGGCGCGCCACCGCGCGATGCACGAAAAACTCAAGGCCGGGCTCGAAGGAATGGGCCTGCGCTACGTGGTCGAGGAATCCGCCCGCCTGCCGCAGCTCAATTCGATTTACGTGCCCGAAGGTGTCGACGAAGCAGCAGTGCGCGCCAGGCTGCTGAATGACTTCAATCTCGAAATCGGCGCCGGACTCGGCGACATGGCCGGCAAAATCTGGCGCATCGGCTTGATGGGCTATTCGGCCAAGCAGGAAAACATCGACACCTGCCTGAACGCACTCAAATCCAGCCTGTGAGGTCCGCCATGAAAGCTTATCTGATCGATGCAAACGCCAAGACCGTCAGTGCAGTTGAACTCAGCGGACTCGACGACGTGAAAACGCTGATCGGCTACGACTCGGTCGACTCCGACGAAATCGACGCCAGCGGCGACCGCCTGTTCTTCGACGAAAGCTGCTTCCTGCGCGACCAGACCGGCAAGGGCCGCTTCAAGCTCGACAATCTGGCGCCGGTCGCCGACAAGGCAGTCGTCGTAGGTTCAAGCGACGACGGTGCGATGTTGAAAGACGCTGTGGTCGATCACACCACGCTGGAGCGGCGGATTACCTGGCTATAAACAAGGCGTCACCATTCCTGACGCTCGAACTGCCGCGAGACCGCCTTATAATGCTGGTTGCGGACGCTTCCTGATATCTGCCAATCCAACACCATGATTCATCAAAAAGACTACCGGGCACTCAGTTGCAATGAATGCACTGGAGGTGCTGGTCTGGATTTCGACTTTACGATGGCCTTTCAGCCGATCGTCAACGTCGACACACGCGAGATTTTCGCCCATGAGGCTCTGGTGCGTGGCCTTAATAACGAGTCCGCAGGCGAAATCTTCACGCACGTGAACGATGGCAACCGCTACCGCTTTGACCAGGCTTGCCGCGTCAAGGCGATTCAACTCGCCGCGCAGCTCGGCATGACCTCCCTGCTCAGCATCAATTTCATGCCCAACGCGGTCTACCGTCCCGAACTTTGCATACGCACGACTCTGGAAGCCGCGAAGACTTACGGCTTTCCGATCGATCGCATGATTTTCGAGATTACGGAAGCCGAAAAGGTGGAGGACCATGGTCATCTGCGAAACATCGTAGAACACTACAAGCAACGGGGATTCCTGACTGCCATCGACGATTTCGGTGCGGGCTACTCGGGCCTCAATCTGCTGGCCGAACTCCAGACCGATCTGATCAAACTGGACATGGCTCTGATCCGCGACATCGACAAGCACAAGGGCCGCCAGGCTATTACCCGCGGGATCATGCAGGTGTGCAGCGATTTGTCCATCCGGGTCATCGCCGAAGGAGTCGAATCGCGGGAGGAAGTCATGGTCTTGCGCGACCTCGGCGTTGCACTGTTTCAAGGGTATTATTTCGCCCGGCCGGCATTTCAGGCGCAAGCGACAGTGCCGCCCGAAGCGTATGACCGCCTGGCCTGAAAAAAGCACATCGCTTACAAATCCAGCCGCTGCCAGATAGTAGTGGTCGGGCCCGCCTGATTCATGGTGTAGAAATGCAGGCCCGGCGCGCCGCCGGCCAGCAGGCGTTCGCACTGGTCAGTGATGACATCCAGTCCGAAGGCGCGAATCGACGCCAGATCGTCGCCGTAGGTTTCCAGCTTCTTTCTCAGCCAGCGCGGAATCTCCGCGCCGCAGGCGTCCGAAAACCGCGCCAGTTGCACGTAGTTTCCGATCGGCATGATGCCGGGGACGATGGGAATGCTCACGCCCATTGCCCGCGCTTCGTCGACGAAGCGAAAGTAGGCGTCGGCATTGAAGAAATACTGGGTGATGGCGGCGTTCGCCCCGGCATCGACCTTGCGCTTGAAGTTGGCAAGATCGTCGGTCCACGAGCGCGCCTGCGGGTGGATTTCGGGATAGGCGGCGACTTCGATTTCGAACCAGTCGCCGGTCTCCGACCGGATAAAACTCACCAGTTCGTTGGCGTAGTTGAACTCGCCGGCGTCCATGCTGCCCGAGGGCAAATCGCCGCGCAGCGCAACCAGATGGCGGATGCCCTGGCTTTTGTATTCGTTCAATATCTCGCGGATATTGTCTTGGGTGGAGCCGATGCACGACAGATGCGGTGCGGCGTCACTGCCGGATGCCTGTATTTCGCGCACGGTTTCCAGGGTGCGGTCGCGGGTGGAGCCACCCGCGCCGAAGGTCACCGAAAAAAACTTGGGCTTGAGTTGCGCCAGTTGCGCGCGGGTGGCGCGTAGTTTTTCTGCGCCCTCCGCCGTTTTTGGCGGAAAAAATTCGAAGCTGAATGTACGTGGGTTCATGGTTCAGTCTTTTTTGCCGGGAACGAGCGCCGACAGCGCCCAGGCGATCACGCTGTACAGAATGGCGCCCAGCATGGCGGCAATAAATCCGTGAACGGCAAAGCCGGACAACAGATTGCCCGCCAGCCAGAACAGCAAGCCGTTCAGCACGAAATAGAACAACCCCAGGGTCAACAGCGTGATGGGCAAGGTGAGCACGACCAGCACAGGACGCACCAGCGTATTGAGCAGGCCAATCACCAGCGCGGCCAGCATGGCCGAGCCAAAACTCGTGACCTCGATACCGGGCAGCAAATAGGCCACGCCCAGCAAGGCCACGGCATTCAGTACCCAAATCAGCAAAATGCGCAGGCTGCT
>JAJXTJ010000265.1 GCA_021783895.1 Pseudomonadota bacterium
GTGTGACATGTCTCCCGGATCACCTGTGTCCGGATCAATCCAGTCCGAGATCCCCAGTTCGTCTTCCGCTTCTTCCAGCGTTTCACCGGGTTCGTAATCGCTGTCGGCGTTGTATTCCATGTCCTGTACTGCATCCATCAGGCTGGCAAACGGGCCGTATTCCTCGCCGGTGTCCGCATCGGTCCAGTAGCAACCATCCGGCCGCTCGATGATGCGGGTGTGGTCAAAGCCAGATGGTGTCTCAGGTATGGCGTGTTTCATCGTGCGTCCTCCTTGTCCTGACTATAGGGGGTGAACCGGGGCAGGGCAAGAAACCGCCCGTCCGCGACTCAGAGTGCGCCAAGCGCGATCAGGGCCAGGAGGAGAAAGAGCAGATGAAACCAACTCCACAGCCGAAAATGCCGTACGAGCGAATCCACTTCGCGATTGGCAATCAGAAAGGGCCGGCCGTGGGCAGGTTTGCGGATCAGGTGAATGCTGTCATCGAGACGGATATTGAAATGGGCACTATCCACTTCGGCGGCTGCGGCATGGCGTGCGTTCTCCCATTCCTCAAGGCTGATTTCGCCATCCCGGTTTGCATCAAATCGGGCGAGCAGATGGGTTTTGTCGCGCTTCCACTCGCTGAGCAGGGTGGAAATGTCGGCGTGTTTGTCGAGCTTGGCATGGGGGCCGCCGAGGCTTACGTGCTCACCAATGACGTAAATGGTTTCGCCTTCGATCAGCGTCCATTCGATGATGCGGTATCCCTCCCGGTTTAGGGTCTGCCTGTTTGAAATCAGGATTTCGGCACCATCCGGATCGATCAGTAGTTGCCCGCTGCCATCATTGAGGGCAAATGTGTCATCCGATTCGCCTGATTCGACGTGCTCCCAGCGGTCGTTATTTTTGCGCTCGACCACATAGCGGTACCACAGGCAGGGCAGGCCGGTGAAACGGCTGACGAGTGGTTTGCTGCCCGGTTGATGCTGGCCGCGGCCTACCACTTCGATATAGCCTTGCGGCGCCGAAGCGATGCGCGAGGTGGGCGTGTCGGCTACGGTCCGGTAGCGCTTGAGGTTGGCATACCACGCCCAGAAACTGGTCAGCCCGATCAGGCCGAAACCGAGATACCAGCCGAGTCGCGTCTGCAGCTTGATGCCGAGAAATAGGATGAAAACATTGGCACCGATCAGCGCCGTATTGGTGACGTTATGCCGCCAGTTTCCATCGGCATTCGTAAAAAACATCAGCTGTTAAATAGCTGCTTCAGATCGACATCTTTCTTTTCTGCAGCAGTAAAGCGCAGCAGGGGAAACTGCTTGAAAGCAAACATGCGTGCCACGATCGTGTCGGGAAACTGCTCAACGCGCACGTTGTTGATGTTGACGGACTCGTTGTAAAACTCGCGGCGGTCGGCGATGGCATTTTCCAGTCCCGTGATTCGCGCCTGCAAATGCTGAAAGGTTTCGTTGGTTTTGAGCTCGGGGTAGGCCTCGGCCACGGCGAACAGGTTACCCAGACCCAGCCGCAATGCGCCTTCGGCTTGCCCGAGCGCAGGAATGTTGTGTGCTTCGCGTGCGCTCGCCACCTGGTTGCGTGCCTGCATTACTTTTTCCAGCGTTTCCTGCTCGAACTGCATGTATTGCTTGCAGGTTTCAACCAGCTTGGGCAACTCGTCGTGGCGCTGCTTGAGCAGGATGTCGATGTTCGACCAGGCTTTGCCGACGTTATGCTTCAGCGCAACCAGCTGGTTGTACAGAAATACGCCATAAATGGCAGGCAGGGCGAGTGCGGCAAAGAAAGTGAATAAGCCGGTCATGAATGGCGTCCTGGTAAATGGATCGGAAAAATAGCGGATCGGGCCGCGTGAACTTGAGTGTGCGGCTAATCAATCCGTGATTCAAGAATGGCGGCCACCTCGCTGTCCTCAAGTGTAATCGGGTTGGTTTTCATGCTGCTGCCCCGGCTATTGGCGACGATGCGGGGAATGTCCGCCCGAGTGACGCCGTAGTGGGAAAGCGTGGCGAGATTGAGCGCGCAGGTCCAGTTTTCCAGTGTGGTGATCAAGGCGGCATGTGCTGTTTCCTGGCTGACCGAACCTTGTTTGGTGAGCAAACGACCGACCAGCGCATATTTTTCTAGCGCGGAGTGATTCGGTTCGCGGTCGCGCAGTGCTTTTATATTAATGCGGGTGGCGGCTGCAACCAGCGTGCCGCAAGCCACCCCATGTGGAATCGGGAAAAATGCGCCAAGCGGCGCAGCGAGTCCGTGCACCGATCCCAATCCAACCTGTGCCAGCGTAATACCGGACACCAGCGCTGCATAAGCCATGCGCTCGCGTGCCAAGGCGTCGCCGGTGTCTGCGTACAAGGCCAATAGTCCATCCCGTGCTGCTTTCATGCCGCCCCAGGCCAGCGAGTCGGTCATCGGCGACGCGCGGCTGGATACATATGACTCCAATAACTGTGTGAAGGCATCCATGCCGTTTGCCGCAGCCACGGCGGGGGGGCAAGTGGCCAGCAGATCCGGATCAACCAAGGCATATTCCGCCACCAGTTTCTCATCACGGAAGGATTTCTTGAAGCCATCGCGCCCCTGCACGCTGAGCACGGCATTTTTCGTGGCTTCAGAACCTGTTCCAGCCGTAGTGGGTACCGCAATGAACGGGGTGGTGGGGCCAAGGTAAGGAAGTTCGGGACCCACCCCCTCAAGGTGGTCCATTACGGAGTTGCCGGGCTTCAATAAGCCGGCAATCGCCTTGGCCGCATCCAGCGCGCTGCCGCCGCCGATGCCAACCACTACATCAATCGTGCTGGAGCGAAGCCGCGCCACTGCGTCATCAACGAGTTGAGGCGAGGGTTCGCCAGGAACCATCTGGTGAACCCATGTAATGTCGGCCTTGGACAAATCCTGAACCAGCGTATGCCAGTGGGGCGATTGCTGGAGTGAACTGGAACCTGTAACCAATAATGCATGGTCGCCATACTGGCGTATCAGCGCGGGCAGGCGAGCGAGGCTCCCTGAGCCAAATTCAATGCGCGGCAGGCGGGAAATCGAGAAATTTGAAATATGCAAAACGAATACCTTATTCAAACAGCGGCACGTAGCGATAGTAATGGGAACAGGCTCCTTCAAATATATTGCCTATTAATTAATCAGGGAAAACCGATTCAACCAGCCAAATGTTGGAAGCCAACAATCCTTGGGATAAATATATCCACGGCGCTGTTTAGCTTAGCTTGATGAAAACATGATGAAAATTAGTTTTTCCTCAGCCTCGGCCAAGGAATACGAGGGGGTGAGTGTTGACGCATTTGC
The DNA here is from genome assembly GCA_021783895.1 of Pseudomonadota bacterium. The sequence goes on from JAJXTJ010000265.1 coordinate 3,301, forward strand.
TCGGGCTTTGCTATAGTTCCGCTTCTCGATTGACGCGGTTTTATTTGCGACAGGCGCGGGGTGGAGCAGTCTGGCAGCTCGTCGGGCTCATAACCCGAAGGTCGTAGGTTCAAATCCTGC
>JAJXTJ010000266.1 GCA_021783895.1 Pseudomonadota bacterium
GGCAACATCATCGATAGCATGCGGGCAATCAGTTGCCGCCGCAGGCTCTTCCGGTTGCTCTCGTTCAATGCCCGGCTTCCAGTAAATAGCCGAGGCCGCGCAAGGTGCGGATCGCCACGCCGGAACCTTCCAGTTTGCGACGCAAGCGATGGATATAGACTTCCACCGCATTGTCGCCCACCCCTTCATCCCAACCTGTCAGGCGATCGGCAATGGCCTCCTTGGCCGTGACGCGCCCCGCATGATTGAGCAGAATCTCAAGCACCTCCATTTCCCGCGCGGAGAGTGACAAAGCTTTTTCGCCGATACTGGCTTGCCGCTTCACGCTGTCGAAACACAACTGCCCTATGCGTATCCGGGTATCGGCCACGCCATGCGCCCGCCGCAGCAAGGCACGCAAACGCGCCAGCAATTCGTCCAGCGCAAACGGCTTGAGCAGGTAATCGTCCGCCCCCGCGTCCAGACCCCGTACCCGGTCTTCCACCGTATCGCGCGCAGTCAGGATCAGCACCGGCAGGGTCTCCCCGCGTTTGCGCAAGGCGCGCAATACTTCCAATCCTTCACGTCGCGGCAAGCCCAGGTCCAGCAGCAACGCGTCGTAGGCATATCCCGTCAGAGCGTTTTCCGCCTGCACGCCATCACGGGCCCAGTCGACCGCAAAACCTGCCTGACGGGCTGCCAGCATGACCGCCTCACCCAGGGTCGGATCGTCTTCCACCAACAGAATCTTCATGCTTCAAGTCTGCCACAAAGGCTTCTGCCCAAGCCTGTCAACGTCACGAATATAAATCTGCCTGAAGGCGCCATTCGTAAGGTTCATGTAAGCATTGCGCCACATAGTGACGTCCATGCAGTTGCAATCCGCGATTGCATGCCAACCCACTACTTGATCCACACTGGAGAAACTGATGAACAAACTGATGTCTTCCCTGGTCGCCGCAACCCTCGTCGGCGCTTTCAGCATGTCCGCTATCGCTGCCGAGACAGCCAAGACCATCCCTGCCGCCGCTGCTGCAGAGAAGCCCGCCGCCGCTCCCAAGAAAGCTCATGAAGCCAAGAAGCATGTCGTCAAGGCCGAAGAGAAGAAGGGTCACGAAGCCGCTGCCCCGGCTGCGCCTGCCAAGAAATAATTCCCGCAGGTCGAAAAAAAAACCGCGCTCAAGGGCGCGGTTTTTTTATGCTTCGTGATTGAGAATCCGCTGCCACCAGCGTTTTCGCTGGCCCGAGACCACGCCATGTATTTCGAGTTCATGCGGCGCCGTGCGGCTCATCAGCCAGCCAGGCAAAACCGAGGACTTCATTGAACTGGAGCCGCACGAACTGCCGAGATGGTTGGGGTCGTAAATCTTGATGAAGTTGGGGGTATGGAGATTGTCGGCCTTCACGAACGCACAACAATCCTCGTGATGCTCGCGCCGCAGCAACTCATCCAGCTCCCGCATGAACAACTGCACCTTCCCCGAATCCGAAGGCGCTTGCGGCACCTCCTGCCCGACAGCATAGAGATACCAGCCCGCGCCGGCGTCCACTTTTTCCCAAAACGCCGTCAATTGATCCCAGCGCATCACACTGTACAAAAGCCCGCTGTAATAACGTTCGAATTCGCTGGGCTGGTTTGTACTCGGCTGGGTCATGGCGGGCCTTTGTGGAGTGGGCTTATTTGGCAACCTGACGTTCGCGGATTTCCTCGAGCGTCTTGCAGTCGATGCAAAGGGTGGCGGTCGGGCGGGCCTGCAGGCGATCCAGTCCGATTTCGACGCCGCAGGATTCACAGTAGCCATAATCCCCGCTGTCGATCTTGACGATGGTTTCGTTGATTTTCTTGATCAGCTTGCGCTCGCGATCGCGGTTGCGCAGTTCCAGCGCCATGTCGGATTCCTGGGTGGCGCGATCATTGGGATCGGCAAACACCGTCTGTTCGTCCTGCATGGAGTGCAGCGTGGTATCGATATCCTGCGATAACTCGGCTTTCCAGGACTCGAGCATCTTGCGAAAATGCGCGAGCTGTTTTGCATTCATGTATTCTTCGCCTTTTTTTGCCTTGTAAGGCTCAAAGCGCATCAAAGTTTCAGCCATCTCGTTCTCTTTGAAATTTCGGTTTTCAGTTTATCCGGGCAAAAGCCGACCCGACTTAATATCAGAATCGCTTAACTGCCGCAACCCATATGACACTACACGCCCTACTCTTCGACGTCGACGGCACGCTTGCCGACACCGAACGCGACGGCCACCGTCCCGCCTTCAACCAGGCCTTTCAGGATGCAGGCCTGGACTGGCACTGGGATGCCGCCCTTTACGGCAAGCTCCTGGCCGTTACCGGCGGCAAGGAACGGATAAAACACTATATCGACCGCTATCGGCCAGACTATAGGAAGCCGGACAACTTCGATGAACTGGTGATCGAGCTGCATCAAGCCAAGACGCGTCATTACAGCGCACTGGCAGCCCGCGGCGGCATCCCCATGCGCCCCGGCGTCAAGCGGCTGCTGATCGAGGCGCGCACGGCAGGGCTGCGCCTGGCCATTGCCACCACCACCACCCCGGAAAACGTCACCGTGCTGCTGGAACACAGCCTGGGTTCGGGCACCCAGGACTGGTTCGAGGTCATCGCCGCAGGCGACGTTGTCCCCGCCAAGAAGCCGGCGCCCGACATCTACCACTACGCACTGGAAAAAATGGGCCTGCAGGCGGCTGAATGCCTTGCCTTCGAGGATTCGGAAAACGGCCTGCGATCGAGTCTGGGCGCCGGCCTGAAAACGCTGGTGACCGTCAACGACTACACCCTGGATCACGATTTCACTGGCGCCGCGATTGTGCTATCCGACCTGGGTGAACCCGATGCACCGAACCAGAGACTCGCCGGCCCCGACCTCGGCCAGCCGTTTGTCGATGTGGCGTACCTGAGAACGCTGCACCAGCTCAGCTGATCCCCGCCCCCTTTCAGGGATTGTGCATCAGCGCCGCTTCGAGCGTGTTTTCCAGCAGGGTCGCCACGGTCATCGGCCCCACCCCGCCGGGCACCGGGGTGATCCAGCCGGCGCGTTCCACGGCCGAATCAAAATCGACATCACCGACCAGCTTGCCGTCGGGCAGCCGGTTGATGCCGACATCGATCACGATCGCGCCCTCGCGCACCCAGTCGCCCGGGATCATGCGCGGCCGGCCGACGCCCACCACCAGCACCTCGGCGGATTTGACGAAGCTTTCAAGGTCGCGCGTGGCACTGTGGCACACCGTGATGGTGCAGCCCGCCAGCAGCAGTTCCAGGCTCATCGGCCGGCCCACGATATTCGAGGCGCCCACCATCACCGCGTTCTTGCCGCGCAGTTCTTCGCCGGTGGCGCGCAACAACGTCATGATGCCGCGCGGCGTGGACGGCCTGAGTGTCGGCATCTTC
>JAJXTJ010000267.1 GCA_021783895.1 Pseudomonadota bacterium
CTGGGCGTTGAGATCTTCCTTCAGGCCATTGGCATGACCGACATAAGTCAGTTCTCGCCGGTAATCCTCGCCCAGCATATGGATAGGCTCGCCACGCCAGCGCACTTCGCCGGCCATGGCATGGGTCAGCCCGCACAATGTACGCAGCAGCGTGGTCTTGCCGCTGCCATTGCCGCCCTGTATCCATAACAGGCCACCCGGTTTGAGCACGAAAGATACGTTACCGAACAGGCGGCGCTCGCCACGCAGACAACCGAGTCCATTTACTTCCAGCACGCGACGTCCTTCACTGCACTCCGGCGATCAGAAATCCCATCGATAACCCACCGAGAAGAAATGCGTCTTGAAGATATCTTCTGTACCCGGGCCGGTCGTGTCGGCATGTTCAAAAATGTATTCACCATCGAAGCTGAGTGATTCCTTTATCCGGTAGCTCAAACGGATGCCCGGGGTCCAGCGCGCCAGATCCGTGCTGGGCTCGGTGTGCTGCCAGTAGAGCTTGATCGACGGTTCGAGCACCCACTTGTTTCCCAGATAGGTCGTGTTGTTGTAGGCAACCTGCACCCCGTTGAATGCGGGCGTGGAAGACGGTGCATCCGTATAAGACAGGGAGAACACATGGATATCTCGCCCGGAAAACAGATTGGTTCCGATTGCGCGAACATTGTAGCTGTAGATATTGCCGGTCGGCGGACTGGGATTGAGGATCGTGCCATCATCCAGCGTGACCTGAGGCAGCGCGCCAATGTTCGTCAAAATGAAGTCGCCACCGAGCTGCCAGGTTTTGCTGAGGGGCGTAGTCACTCCGAACTGGGCCTGGTAGGCGATGGCCGAGGCATTCAGCGCCAAGGCACGGATCTGGTCTTCGGAGAACGTGGTGAGCAATTGCTTGATGCTGGTGGGAACCGGCAGCATTGCCGTCACGGTGTTGTTGTACAGGGCATTATTGGTGGTCAGCGTAGGCGCGCGGCGGCGATCCAGCAGCAGGTTGAAAGTGGTTTGTCCTTCCGTTTGCCACGATCCCTGCAGCATGGCGATATTCACCACACCGTAGTTGATGTCGTAGTCCACCAGCGAATAGAGTGCACGCCGTTCGTCAAAATATCGGACTTCACCGCCGGTCGCCCGCCTGTCCGAGATGCCGTCGACCCATTGATCGACAAAGAATACGTTGCCGCTCCAGCGACCACCCAGATTCTCGGCATCCAGGCTGACGCCCCAGAATTTTCGATCCGAGCCGATGGAGGGAAATTCCACCGGCAAACCAGCAGCAAAATTGAGCTTGTACTTGGGCATGAAGCCATAGCCCAGCAGGGCGCCATCGAAACGGTTGGGCAAGCCGCCGCTATAGCCGCTCTGCCGCCCCAATCTCGCGCCAATATTGTTCTGCAGCCCTTTGTAATCGTAGTAAACAGAGGTCAGGCGATTGCGCGAAGGTCGTGAACTCAGAAAGCTCGAACTATAGGTGTCACGAAATACCAGGCGCTGATCGGCAGTCGCATCGCGGTAGCGTCCATTCAGATCCACATTGGTCACCAGCAAGGATTGGTCGATGCTGGAAATGGAGGATCTGCTGACCGTGGTGGGCGTGTTGAACGCCGACTGAATTTGCGACTGGCCACCATAGTAGTACTGGGACAGGCTCCCATTGACGGTCTTGACCACGCGCGTCGATGCAGCCGCTCTTGCAACGGCACCCGGCCCCGGTTGCGGCATGGCGCTCATGGCGGCCAGGCGCTGTTTGACACGATTTGTCCCGTCACCTTCCGGAAACAGCTTGATGTAAAGCTCATACTCTGTTTTTGCCTTGGCCAGTTCCCCGTTTCTTTCACGTGCCAACCCGATCAACTCCTGGCCCTCCTGGGATTGGCTATTGGGCGGCAGGAACAGCAACTGGTTGAACAGGTTGACGGCCTGCTCGTTATTCCCCGAATCCAGGGCAGCCTTGGCCTGCTTCATGAGACTGGCTGCTTGCTGCTCGACTTCCGGAATGGCACCCGGAGTGGTCGGGAAAACGGCTTTTGCCTCTGCCGACTGCTCGGCAACGACCCCCAGGGTTTGCTGCTTGCGGCTGGCGAGATCGACCACTGTCGCCTCCGGGAATTTCGCCAACACCTGACGCCGCAGCTTCTCGGCATCGGCGGAAGTCGGCAGATAGCCCAGATAAAGCTCATACTGGATAGCCCCGTTTACAGTTCGCTGCGAGGTAAACAGATCGAAGTCGGCAAATCGGGCGGGCACCACCTGTTTTCCCGGCATATCCTTGTCGGTGCTTGCCAACAATCTGACCGCGTAGCGATTGCTATCCTGGATGGCGGATTTTCCCGCATCCGCAAATACCACATCCAGACTGCGGTCATCCGGCCCCGGACGTATGACCACATCGGCACGCCGCGAAAACTTCAGCAGCATTCGCTTGGTCTGGGCGTCGGGCTGCGGCGGGAAGGACACGGAAAGCCCTGGCAACGAAGCCACCGGCTTTGACCGCAACGATTCCTCGACGCGCACTTGCAGGTCCTTTCCCTCCACAATCTGGAAATAGACCTGTACGGCGCTTGAACTATCTGCGGCCGCATAGCGCACGAAATGAATGCGCGCGTTAAACCGGATGCGCACGACATTGTCGAACTTGTCTGGCTGAACCTGCAGTTCATCCATCACGTTTGCCACGGCAGATTGTGCCCCGGCCAGACACAGGCCAAGGCAAATCACGGGGATGACCTTCTTGTTATTTAACCTGCGAAGCATCTGGACTGCCTTTCCCCAAAGTTTCTCAAAATCAAAATTCGCTACTTGTGGATCGATGCTCGCCCGTGCGGGTTCGCTTGATGGTCGTGAAGGTGCTGTTCGTATACTCATGGCAGCTTCCCGAACAATCCTTCAACTCACCCACCGTATACAGAATCGTCGGGCTATCCACCTTCTTGTGCGCATCCGGCTTGAACCTCGAGGCATGGCAGCCGGCACAGTCAGGCTTGTACGCACTGAACTTCCAGGGGATGACCTCGCTGTTGGTGTAGTGGCACGACGCACAGGTCACACTCGAGTTGTGGGTTTTGTAGAACGGCGAAGTGTGAGCGTAGCTCCTGGTCGGCGTCCACGCAGTGGTCGTGTGGCAGCTGTCACATGAACGCGTCGTCACGAAGTGGCTCGATGGCTTGCCCGTCGCACTGGACCCGTTGTGGCAAGTCGAGCACGTTCCAGGTGTAACCGAACTGTGGCTGAAGGTCGCCGGCAGCCAGGCCGTGGTCTTGTGGCAGCTGTCGCACGAGGCGGTCGTCGGAATATGGCCGCTCGGCTTGCCGGTCGCGGTGGAACCGTTGTGGCAAGTGGTACAAGTACCCGGGGCCACGCCGGTGTGGCTGAAGGTCGCCGGCAGCCAGG
>JAJXTJ010000268.1 GCA_021783895.1 Pseudomonadota bacterium
ATCTAGAGCAATGCCTTCGCGACGGGCCAGGAACGTCTGGCAGGCCGGAATTCTCTGGAGGGAAGCTTCATCTTCATGATGTGTGCATACCGGTTGAAGAGGCAGGTGATTGGCAAAACGCCAGAGCGACTGGAAGGGGGCAACGCGATCAGCGACCCTTCCCCTGCTTCTCGTTTTCCAGGGCTTTGTCGGTGATTTCCTTGTAAAGATGCAGGATGCGCCCTGTCAGGTCCTGCCATTCCGGATGGGCGTTCACGAAGGGGGCGATCTGCCCGGCGTCCCTGAACACTTCTTCCAGGAACATCAGATCAGAGTCTCCGAGCGGCTCGCCGCGGTCGACCATCGCCTTCATGTCCAGGGCCCGGGGGAGCCGAACCTTTTCCATCCGCTCTGCCAGGACCTGGATGAGAGCGGCTTCCTTGTTGGGATCCTTCATGACGTCTTCCTTCCCTTGAAATGCTGAAACGTTGCTGCGAGCTGATGAGATTTTGGCCTCTGCCACGGTCTCGCCAATCACCAAATGGTGCCGAGGTCAGAACTTTTCTGCAACGAACCGGATGGGGTGGTCGGATTCCTTGTAGCCGCCCGCTTTTTGACGCGGCGGCAGTTTCACCTTTTCGCGCGGCAACGCTTCGTAGGGAACATGCTTGAGTATATGGGTGATGATATTGAGGCGTGCGCGCTTCTTGTCATCCGACCGTGCCACGTACCACGGCGCGTAATCCAGGTCGGTGGCCGCGAACATGTCGTCCCGCGCCCGGGAGTAGTCGTACCAGCGACTGTAGGACTTGAGGTCCATCGGGGTGAGCTTCCAGGTTTTGCGTCCGTCGTTGATGCGTGCCTTGAGTCGGCGCGTCTGCTCCTCAGGGCTGACCTCCAGCCAGTATTTAAGAAGGATGATGCCGTTTTCCACCATCGCCCGCTCAAACAGCGGCACGCCCTGCAGATACCTTTTCACTTTCTCTTCGCTGCAGAAACCCATCACCCGTTCGACCCCGGCGCGGTTGTACCAGCTGCGGTCCCAGATCACGATCTCGCCGGCTGCCGGGAAGTGCGGCACATAGCGCTGCATGTACATCTGGGTCTTCTCGCGATCGCTCGGTGCAGGCAGCGCGACGACCCGGAAAACGCGCGGGCTGACGCGCTCGGTAAGTGCCTTGATGGTGCCGCCCTTGCCCGCGGTGTCACGCCCCTCGAAGACGATGCAGACCTTGAGGCCCTTGTGCACGACCCAATCCTGGAGCTTGACCAGCTCGACGTGCAGCCGCGCGAGTTCCTTGTCGTAGTCCTTCGTTTTCAGCTTGCCTTTGGGCTCTTCAGGGGTTGCCTGGGCAGCCTCGTCCACATCCGCCGCTTTTTTTGCTTTGGTGTTCATCGTTTTCCTCCGTCCAGGGACAGTCAATCCAATCCCGCTTTAAAGGCTGGCCATTCAACAGGCCTCCCAACTTCATTTATAGACTTTCGACTTGCACATGCATCCTGAAAAGATCAACTCGCTGCCGGCTGCTTTCTTGCGTCGAGTGCAATCGCGCGATTTGACATGCAGGCACACCGGTTTTCGAACTGTACGCCGTGTTTTTAGATAGAAATATTGGACTTTGGTCTCAATGGATATGGGGAGCGCCCGGCTCAAGCTGGCGCGGACCTCACCGATAATGAAAGGCCACTTGCCCCCGATTCCTCATGACCTTTCGCCGACTTCGTATTCTTATCCTGCTGGGCGTGCTGGCCGCTGCGATCAGCTTGACCTGGCTGGAGCGGAACAGAGTGCGCGGCTGGCAGGCACCGCTGGACGTGGAGGTGATTCCGATCAACGGCGACGGATCGCCGCAGGCGTCCGAGACGATCCGCACGCTGCGTGAGCGCGATTTCGACGACATCAATGCCTTTCTGCAGCGCGAGACCGCGCGTTACGGCGGGGGCCTTTCGCCGGCCATGCGCCTGACGCTGTTACCAGAACTGAAACACACGCCGCCGGCGCCGCCGCGCGACGGCAGCGTGCTGAAAACCATTTTCTGGAGCCTGAATCTGCGCTGGTGGGTATATCAGAAGTCGGACGCTTTATTGCCGCAGATCGGCACGATCAAGCTGTTCGTGCTGTACCACGCGCCGCAGGATGGCATTGCGCTGGAACATTCGCTGGGCCTGCAGAAAGGCCTGATCGGCGTGGTGCATGCCTTTGCCGACCCGAGGCAAGCGCCCCAGAACAATCTCGTCATTGCGCACGAGTTGCTGCATACGCTGGGGGCAACCGACAAATACGACGCCGAAGGCAGGCCGGTCTATCCGCAAGGCTATGCCGAACCCGAACTGCCGCCGCACCTGCCTCGCCACCAGGCCGAGATCATGGCCGGACGGCTGGTGGATGGCGCCGGGCGGGTGGTGATGCCGCCCAGCCTGGAGCAGTGCGTGATCGGGGCGACGACTGCGCATGAGATCAATGTCGACGAAGGCTTCAGGCAGCGTTATGCATCAGGCCGCTGACGGTCGCTGCTGCTTCAGACGTGCCAGGCCGTAGTGAATGAAGGCCAGTGCAGCGAATACCGGACCCAGCAGGTTGAGCAGCGGGACAAACTGCACCAGCCCGGTCAGCAGGCCCAATCCCCACCAGCCATTGCGCTCCTGCCTGGACAGGACTGCCATTTCGTCGGCGCTGGCGTGCTCGGCGATGGCGTCGTAGCGAAACAGGCGCTGATTCAGATACGCAGCGGCCACGAAGGGCACGATCACGCCGACGCCGATCAGCCACAGCGGCAGGCTCACCAGCCACAGGGCAAGGAACACGACAATCGCGACGACAGCGTTCCACAGGCTGCCGATCATGCCGCCGCCGTTTTCGCGCTTGAGCGTGGGATAGTCGCGCCCGGCGACCACGCGGATCAGCGCGGGCATGCCGAACAGCGCGGTGATGACGAGCGCGGTCAACATCACCAGCGGCACGAACAGCATCAGGTGCAGCAGCGCCTGAATGCCGTGGGCGACCCACACCGGCTCCATGTCGGTCAGCCAGGCCTGGATGCCGATGGCGTCGAGCCCCTGCGCGATCCAGCCGGAAAAGGTGCCCCAGAACGTCACCCCCAGCGCGAGCCACAGCAGCAGGGCGACCCCCATCGGCCACACCACCACCCACAGCACCTGCAGGCTGAACAGGTCGCGCAGGGCACGCGCCAGTGCATCGAGAATCGCTGTCATGGTGTTGGCCGCAACGCGGATTTGGGACGGAACACGGCGATCGTGTCCGGGCGCGCTTCCAGATACGGCCCGCCGATGAGATCAATGCAGTAGGGTACGGCGGCGAAGATGCCGTCGAGCGTTTCCTTGATCGCCTTGGGCTGCCCCGGCAGGTTGAGGATCAGGCTGGCGCCGCGGGTGACGCCGACCTG
>JAJXTJ010000269.1 GCA_021783895.1 Pseudomonadota bacterium
TACGGTCGAGTCCGGCTTCAGCTGGCAGGCACTGCTGGCGAGCGGCAACAGCCTGTCGCTGTTCGCGACGCGGCGTATCATTGAAATTCGCATCCCCACCGGCAAACCGGGCGCGGAGGGTGGCCAGGCGCTGCAGGACTACTGTGCGCGGCTGCCGGATGAAGCCATCACCGTGGTAACCTGCCCCAAGCTCGACAAGCAGGCGCAGGCGACGAAATGGTTCAAGGCGCTGGAGCAGGCCGGCACGGCGATACCGGTTTATCCGGTAGAGCGGCCGCGACTGCCGCAATGGATAGCGGCGCGGCTGGCGGCGCAGAAACAGCGTGCCGATGCGCCGACCTTGCAGTTTCTGGCTGACCGCGTCGAAGGCAATCTTTTGGCGGCGCACCAGGAAATCCAGAAGCTCGGGTTGCTGTTCCCCGCAGGCCCGCTGCTGTTTGACCTGGTTCGCGAAGCGGTGCTGGATGTCTCGCGCTATGATGTATTTAATCTCTCCGACGCCATGCTGGCCGGGGACGCCGTGCGCCTGGTGCGGATTCTGGAAGGACTGAAGGGCGAGGGCGTGGCGCCGACGCTGGCGCTGTGGGCGCTGACCCAGGAAATCCGCACCCTGACGCGGATCAAGCTGGGTAGCCGCAGGGGCGTCGCCCTGCCGCAGCTGCTGCGCGAGGCGCGGGTGTGGGAATCCCGCCAAAGCCTGGTGCAGCGCGCACTGGGCCAGCTGAATGAAAGCCGGCTGGTGGCGGGCTTGAAGCAGGCTGCGGCGCTGGACCGGATGATCAAGGGTCTGGCACGCGGAGACGTGTGGGACGAGTTGCTGCAATTGGGGCTCGGGATAGCAAGAACTTGAAACGGAAAAGAGTGTGAACATGGACATCAAGGCTTACATGCAAACCGTCGGTCAGCAGGCGCGCGCCGCTTCCCGCCTGATGGCGAGGGCCGACACCCATGCCAAGAACAAGGCGCTGACGGCGATGGCCGGGGCAATTCAGCGCGATGCCGCCAGGCTGATCGAGGCGAATGCCAGGGATCTGGCCGAAGCCAGGGAAGCCGGTCTGGAAGAGGCCATGCTCGACCGTCTGACCCTGACCGAAAAAGGCGTTGCCGGCATGGCGGAGGGCCTGTTGCAGATTGCGGCCCTGCCCGATCCGGTGGGCGAGATCACCGGTCTCAACTATCGTCCTTCCGGCATCCAGGTCGGCAAGATGCGCGTGCCGCTGGGCGTGATCGGCATCATCTACGAGGCACGCCCCAACGTGACGGCGGATGCCGCCGGGCTGTGCCTGAAAGCCGGCAATGCGGCGATTCTGCGCGGCGGTTCCGAGGCGATCCACTCCAACCAGGCGATTGCCGCCTGCGTGCGCGAGGGGTTGGCCGCAGCCGGCTTGCCGGCGACGGCGGTGCAGGTGATAGCAACCACCGACCGCGCCGCAGTGGGCGAGCTGATCACCATGAAGGAATTCGTCGACGTGATCGTGCCGCGCGGCGGCAAGGGGCTGATCGAGCGCCTGATCAAGGAGGCGCGCATCCCGGTGATCAAGCACCTGCACGGCGTGTGCCATGTCTACATCGACGACAAGGCGGACCTGGACAAGGCGATCCGCATCGCCGACAACGCCAAGACCAGCCGTTACGGCACCTGCAACACCATGGAAACCCTGCTGGTGGCGGAAGGCGTGGCGGCAACGGTGCTGCCGCCGCTATGCAAAATCTACCTGGACAAGGGCGTGGAGCTGCGCGGTTGCCCGGCTTCGCGCGCGATTATTCCGCAGATGAAGGAAGCCACCGAGGAAGACTGGCATACCGAGTATTTGGCGCCTATCCTTTCAGTAAGGGTGGTGAAGGATCTCGATGCGGCGATCGAACACATCAATACCTATAGTTCACAGCACACCGAGTCCATCGTCACCGAGGACTACAGCCGGGCGCGCCGCTTCCTGCGCGAGGTGGATTCCAGCTCGGTGATGGTGAACGCCTCGACCCGCTTCGCCGACGGTTTTGAATATGGTTTGGGGGCAGAAATCGGCATCTCTACCGACAAGATCCACGCACGCGGTCCGGTCGGGCTGGAAGGGCTGACCAGCCAGAAATTCATCGTGCTGGGCGACGGCCACGTGCGTGGCTAAAAACGCATTTTTACTAAGGAGGGCGGCATGACGAACAACATTCCAGAAACTCCAGCCGGGTATGACCAAACCCGGATCATCGAACGACCGGACGGTTTTTTCTGGCAGGACAGGGAAAGCGACAAGGTGTTCGGGCCATTCCCGACGCTGCTGGACGCGGTGCAGGACATGGAATACCGCGACGACTCCGATTACGAGCCCGGCGAGTCGCTGGCGGAAGTGGAGGCGGAAATCGGCATTGCGGACTGGAATGATCCCGACACCGGCCTGCCCGCCGAGGAAACGCATCACATTGAAGATCACTGATAGGGGGGTGAGGCGGTGAGAGGTGAGGCGAAAGGTCAAACTCCCGCCACCGTACCGTTTTTGACTTTCCTCCTCACCCCTCACCCCTTACGCCTCACCAGATGATTCCCTCCATCGGCATCCTGGGCGGCACCTTCGACCCTCCCCACTTCGGCCATTTGCGGCTGGCGCAGGAACTGGCGGAGGGGTTGGTTCTGGGCGAGGTGCTCTTTATTCCGGCGGGGTTGCCGCCGCACCGCACCCCGCCCTTCGCCTCGCCGCAACAGCGGCTGGAAATGGTACGTCTGGGCATAGACGGCAACCCGTTGTTCGCGCTCGACGAGCGGGAAATCTTCAAGCCGACGCCCAGCTACACGGTGGAAACCCTGCTGGATTTGCGCCGGGAGCTGGGCGCGATACAGCCGCTGTGCCTGTTCATGGGCGCGGACGCTTTTCTCGGCCTGGCCACTTGGCATCGCTGGCGCGAGTTGTTCGGCCTGGCCCATATCGTGGTGGCGCAGCGCCCTGGCGTGGCCGGCATTACCCGCGCCGCCGCGACCTTGCCCGGCGAGCTGCTGGGTGAACTCAACCGGCGCTTGGTCAATGAGCCGGAAGCCTTGCGAGATGCGCCATCCGGCACCGTCCTCGTGCATCCGGTCACTGCGCTCGACATTTCCGCCACGCAAATTCGCCGCGATCTCGCAGCCGGGCGAAGTCCGTGTTATTTGCTCCCCGACGCGGTTCTCGATTATATTCAGACAAACGGACTCTATAAGGACATCAATGGAACCTGAAGCCATGAAGCAGGCGGTAATCGCCGCGCTCGAAGACATCAAGGCGCGCGATATCGTGGTGATGGATGTGCGCAAGCTCACCAGCATGACCGATTACATGATCGTCGCCAGCGCCGACTCCAACCGCCAGACCCGGGCTCTGGCCGATAACGTGCAGAAAAAGCTCAAGGAA